>CARBKU010000214.1:314-3207 GCA_948946035.1 uncultured Clostridia bacterium | reverse complement strand
TGCTACCATTGATAAAGGTAGGAGTAACTTTAGAAAACTCACATATAAATTCTAGTCGTTGTTTTAGACATTCCTCAAATTCTAGTTCTTGCTTAATTATCTGCATATCAAACACCATCCTTTCATTTGGATGATTTTAATATTGTTTTTAAGCAACAAAAAAATCAACCAGATTTTATTTACTGATTGATTTTTGTATCAATTCTATTCTTTTAGTTCGAACAGAAACGTCGTTGGTGCCGGTGGTGGGACTCGAACCCACACGCCATTGCTGACAACAGATTTTGAGTCTGCCCCGTCTACCAATTCCAGCACACCGGCATATTAAAACCAAAATTTATAGTAAAAAACACTTAAACTATATAATTTAATTTCCAAAACATATTATCATATATTCAAATATTTGTCTAGTACTTTACAGCTTCATTTATTAAATCTCTTAAATATGGTCTTTTATAATTATTTAAACTATCCAATTCTTCAAGTGCACTTTCTTTATTAAGAAATACTAACCTATTAAATTCCAATTCATTTTTTATCAAATACTCTTTAAATACCTCAAAACGTTTTTCTAAGTCATTTTTTGATTGTTTTATTTTTCCTAATGCTATAAATCCATATGCATTTCTTGTTTTATCTGGATATTCTATAAACTCTAACTTATAATCTACATCATTTAAATTAATATTAAGTTCTTCTTTTAATTCTCTTTTTATATTTTCTTCAATATTAATTTTTCCATCTATTATATCCAGCTTATCTATTGCACCTCCTGGCAGTTGTAAACAATATGGAATTGACATTTTTTCATCCATTTCTCCAATTACAAAATAATTATCTTCTGTTAGTAATAAAATTCCTCCCCATGGTGAACAACACCTATATTTACTTTCTTTAATTCCTATTCTTTCATCATACAAGTAATGTGCATAATTTGATTTTACAACCAACATTTCAATTTTTTCTTGTGTTTCTTTTACTGTTTCAACTATATAATCTTGTCCATTATACAAATTAGGATTTTCCTTTACAGCATCCTTCCAGAATTTTTCTATATTTTGCTTAAGTTCACTTGACAAGTTAATTTGTCTATCTTCATATTTCAATATAATTTTTTTATCTAATTTTACAATTTTACTCATTTTGACTCCTTAATTATATTATTACATTTCTTTATCTTGATAATTGCAACATTATTGGTTTTAATTATCTAACATATATTTTATCTTCTTTAGTACTCAAATATATTTCTGCTTGTTTTACCATACATCCTATATTTCCATCTCCTGCAAATTTATCCCTATCAAAAAAATTTTCTTCTTTATCAATCCAATATAATTTATTTACTTCTTCTATTAAAACTAAATTTTTATTCAACTTTCCTACAAAAACTTCTAACTCAGTATCCACTATTTGATATTGAATATTCATAATATTAATTAACTTAATATCCTCATTTGTTATACCTGTTTCTTCTTGTAACTCTCTATAGGCTGCATGCAACTCATCTTCATTTTGTTTTACTTTACCACCTACAAAATTAAATTTTCCTTTAAAAGGCTCTTTTGCCCTTTTACACATCAGTATTTTATCTTCTTTTTGATTATAAACTATTATTAAATTGCTCTTTTTCATTTTTATACTCCCTAAAAGCTTCCTCTTTATTCTATATACTTAAAATTCATTTATAGTTTTACCGCTTATATAAATATCTCTTAAAAATCAAATATTATTAATGGTACTTCCATTTCGTTTTTAGTTAAACCACAATGTGTTGATTTTTTCTCGTCTAAAGGTTTCTTTTCTCTTGAAAGATATGTTCCCATTAATATTCGTGCATCAGATATTGCTATAGCTACATAATCTCCCATAAAATCATCTACTTTTTTATGCTTATTTCCATATCCTAATAAATTGCTTTTTAATAAATCTTCTTTAGAATATAAGATAAATTTATTTTTAAATAAACTATTAAATTTATCTTCAAATTCTTTTCTTTTATTATCTTTTATAAAAAAACCTACCATCCTTGATTCAAATGTTGGTGGCATCATTAAACATTTTTGTATTTCTTCTAACTCTAGTATATCTATTGTTTCTTTTATATCTTGATGCCCATGGTCAGCAGATAGTATTAATAATGTATTTGTATCTTTTAATTCTTCTAACATCTTTTTAAATTCTTCTTCTGCCTTTTTTATAAATTCTTTTGTTTCTTGTGAATAACATCCATTTTTATGAATAATGCTGTCTGGATTATCATTGTATGCCATTATAAATTTATTTTCTGTATTTTTACATAATGTTACTATACTTTCACACATTTCTTCTACTGTATTTGCTGACATTGTTATTTTAGCCTTTTTAGCACAATAACTTGGCAAAATTTCATATGCTTTTACATTTTTGTTTTGTTCTCTAATTTGCTCATATACAGTTTTATATCCTATAATGTCTTTTATTGTTAGATTTTTCACATCAATTTTTTCTCCTGTAAATGAATCTTTTTCTGGTAATACATCTATGTTTCTTCCATATTCTTTAAAGTATTGTGACCATGCTATCCACCCTGTTTCAATAGGTGGCTTTCCTGAATAATAAGTAGTCATTGCTGCTGTTGTTGTAGAAGGATACACAGATGTTATAGTATCTATTTTATTTTTTGAAAATATTCCATCTGGAGATATGTTTTTTAATATATTTTCCCCCATTCCATCTAGTATTACTAATACTACATTTTTATATTGTTTTTCTAATAATTTGTCTATTTCTTTTAAACTATTATATTTTGTTTTTACATTATAATTTTTTAATATAGATGTTATTACATTTAATATACTATGATTATAATCTGGCATTAAAATATTTTTATTCATAATTTTTATATCTCCTT
>CARBKU010000214.1:0-304 GCA_948946035.1 uncultured Clostridia bacterium | reverse complement strand
CTATACTTTTAGCTACTTTTCTTACTCATACATAAATTAAAATAATAACCTTTTTTATTAATCAAATCCTCATGAGTACCCATTTCTACAACTTTAGAATTCTCTATAAACATAATCAAATCTGCACTCTTAATTGTATTTAATCTATGTGCAATAATAAATGAAACTTTATTATTAAGAATCTCATTTGTAGCCTTCATAACATTTTCTTCAAACTCCAAATCTAAATTTGAAGTTACCTCATCTAATATAATCAAATCTGCATTTTTTAAAATTGCTCTTGCAAAACTAAGCAATTGTTTTT
>CARBKU010000213.1 GCA_948946035.1 uncultured Clostridia bacterium | reverse complement strand
AAACAAGGAATTAGTGAAGAAGTTATAAATGCAGGAGAAACTTTTATAAAAACAACTGATACAAATGAAATTAGAAATATTATAAAAAATGATATAGATATAGAAGAAATTAAAGAAAAATTAGAAAAAGGATATTCACCAAATGAAATTTTAAAAAGTGTTGTACAAGAAATGCCATCAAATAAAAAAGTAGAGTTAGCAACAAAAGTTTTTTTATCAAATAAAATTGTAAAATATGTAATAGTAATATTTATTGTATGGTTTATTTATAGTACTATTTTAAGGTGGATTATATATACTAAAGCTGGTGAACATGGATGGGCTGCAATTATTCCAATATATAGACAAATAGTTATGTATAAAGTTTGTGGAATAACACCATTTGCTATGTTATGGTGGTTTGTACCTCTGTTTGGACTAATTGTCATGTTTATAATGGCAATTGTTAAAAGATTTAGTTTAGCAAGTCATTTTGGTAGAAGCGGATTTTTTGGATTAGGATTATTAATTTTACCACCTGTTTTTCAAACAATTTTAGCTTGTAACCCAAATATCAAATATGAAGATTAATGTGTTTGGTGTTTCATTTAGGACAGAGAATTTTGGCAATATCAATATATTTTAAATAACGCAAGAAGGTTTTAATTATAAACCTTTGGGAGCGAGTAGTTATATGAATTATTGCCAAAATTCTTTGTACAAATGGCAATTTATAAATATTTTTTTAGTCTTTCCACACTATTTTCTTGAAATTTAACAAATTCATTTAAAATATTTTTTGTATCATTATCAATGTGTGGATAATTGTTTAAAAGTTTAACACCTTTTATTATTCCCATATTAGTTCCCTTAATCATCATTTCTGAAATTTTTGAATTACTTTTATCATCCATTGTATTAAATTCAACACTCATCCATCCCATAGCTTTTTGCATAGGATTTAACTCTTGAGGGAATTCACCATATTTCGAAAGTTGATTATTTACTTTATTTAAAATTTCGTTATATTTATTGTACTCAAATTGTAAATCATCTCTAAATTTAGAATCTTGAATTTTTTCTGAAATGTTAGAAATAGAATCCATACCCATTTTTATTCCTTTATTAACTTCATCTAAAACATATTTTGAATCTTCCATAATAAAACCTCCATAATTAATTATTTACTAGTATGTTCAAAATATAAAATACTATTATGAATAAGAAGTATTTATATGGGTAAAATTTATTTAAATAAAAAAATAGGAGAGATGAAAATGGAAAATGTAGTTAATGAATTAAATGTTTATTTGTCAGATTTAAATGTGTTTTACAGAAAGTTGCAAAACTATCATTGGAATATTAAAGGACCACTTTTTTTTGTTTTTCATGCAAAATTAGAAGAATATTATGATGAAATAAATAGTCAAATAGATATTGTTGCAGAACATATTTTAATGCTTGGAAAACAACCTTTGGGTACAATGAAGGATTATTTACAAAATACTTGTATTGCTGAAGCTAATAATGAAAAAGTAAATGATAATGTTGTTTGTGATAATGTTATTAAAGATTATGAGTCTTTATTACAAAAAGTAATAAAAATAAAAAAAGAGGCTGACGAACAAAATTTGTATGATACTTCAGCTTTAATGGATAATTTTATTTTAAGCTATACAAAACATTTATGGATGTTAAAACAAACATTAGTAAAATAAATATTAAAGTCAAAGGCTGTGGAAAAGTTTTCCACAGCCTGTTTGTATTTTAACAGGATTTTTTATCCTGTTGTAATCCTATTTGGAGTATTTACCCCGATATTTTGCAAAGGATTTTCTTTTATATGGAATTTCATATTCAAAATCTTCATCAGTATAATTATTTTCATTAACTAAAGATTTGAAAATTTGATAAAGACAAATTCCATTTTTTTTCTTTTGCAATATTTCGAGATTATTTATTGCCTTCATAATAGGCCTCCTAAATAAATATTGTATATTAATTATAGCACAAATTTACAAATAATGCAAAAATAATATTGAACAGAATATAATTTACATTATCAATTCACACAAAATTCACAAATAATTTAGCAGATTGTATTGACAAGTGCTAAAAATGGGTATAATATATAGAAAGTTAGCAAACGAAAACAAAGAGTGCTAAAATACAAACTAACAATTGAAACTAAAAGAGGTGAAAAAATTGTTAGACAATAGGAAAAAGAAAGTATTACAAGCAATAGTAGAAGAATATATCAATACAGCACAGCCAGTAGGTTCAAACTCATTAACAAAACATGAAGGACTAAATTGTAGTAGTGCAACAATAAGAAACGAAATGGCAGACTTAGAAAAAGCAGGATTTCTTGATAAAACGCATACATCAAGTGGAAGAATACCATCAGAAAAAGGATACAGATACTATGTTGATGAACTATTAAATGACAAAGACATAAGTATAGAAGAAATAAAATATATAAGTTCAAAATTAGAAACAAAAGTAAACGAAATAGAAGAATTAACAAAAATCGCAACAAACACAATATCTGAAGTAACACACTATACAACAGTATCAATTGGACCAAAAACAGAAAGTCAACTAATAGAAGAAATCAAATTTGTACTATTAGGAACAAGAATGATGATGGCAGTAATACTAACAGATGCGGGGTTAATAAAAGAAACAATAATTAAATTTGATGAAGACGTAAACCAAAAACAAATAGAAACAATGAATTATATGTTCAACAACAAACTAAAAAATCAGCCAATAGAAACAATAAATAGACCACTAGAAGAATATCTTTATGATGAAATGACATATAGTGTAAATGTAATAAAACCAGTAATAGAACAACTAAAAAAAGTTCTAGAAGAAGAAAATCAAATATACTTAGAAGGAGCAAACAAATCATTTGATTTACCAGAGTTTAACAGTTTACAAGTTGCAAAAAACTTTATAAACATATTAGATACAAAAGAAGTAGTAACAGACATGCTAAATTCAGGGTTTGCAGAAGACATAAATATATACATTGGTGAAGAAAACGAAAAAGAAGAATTAAAAGACTTTAGTGTTGTAACATTCAAACACAAAGTAAATGGAAAAGACTTAGGTACAATAGGAATAATAGGACCAAAGAGAATGGACTATTCAAAAGTAGTTTCTGTAATGAAATATATAAATAAGAAATTAAAAGATATGAATTAAAAGAAAGAAGGTATAAAATGT
>CARBKU010000212.1 GCA_948946035.1 uncultured Clostridia bacterium | reverse complement strand
CTATGGTCATCACGAACAAACTATTAGCAATATAAAAAAGATAGAAGATACACTAGACAATTAGTGCAAGAAATTACAATAAGTGTGGCAGATAATAAATTTGAAATTATCTGTCATTTATTATATAATCATAATAAATGATAGTAATTTTTTGTTTAGATTGGAGATGTTAATTATGGCTTTTGATTTTAAGAAAGAATATAAAGAGTTTTATATGCTAAAGAATAAACCTAGTATTTTAGAAATACCAAAAATGAATTATATAGCAGTTAGAGGAACAGGAAATCCTAATGAAGAAAATGGAGATTATCAAAATACAATAGGATTATTATATGGTATTGCTTATACAATAAAAATGAGTTATAAAGGAACTCATAAAATAGATGGATTTTTTGAATATGTTGTTCCACCATTAGAGGGATTTTGGTGGCAAGAAGGTATGAAAGGAACTATTGATTATAATAATAAAGGTGCAATGCACTTTATATCTATTATTAGATTACCAGACTTTGTAACAAAAGCAGACTTTGATTGGGCTGTTGAAGAAGCAACTAAAAAGAAAAAACAAGATTTTTCAAGAGTTGAATTTTTAACCTATGATGAAGGTATATGCGTTCAATGTATGCACATTGGTAGTTATGATGATGAGCCAATAACAGTTAATTTAATGCATACATTTGCAGAAGAAAACGGATATGAATTAGATATAACAGATAAAAGATTACACCACGAAATATATTTAAGTGACCCAAGAAAATGTGATGTAAGTAAGTTAAAGACAGTTATAAGACATCCAATTAAGAAAATAAAGTAAAACACAAATTACATGTATACTGTTAGATGTAAATAAAAGAATTTACATCTAATTTTTTTGGTTGTAAAATTATTTACAAAGAATTTAAGTTAGAACATCAAATTACAGAGGTCTTAGAATCTAACAACTTGACAGTTCAGCTTTTATTCCTATTATTAATTTAGTTTTAGATAGTGAGGGCATCGACTCTATATAACAAGCATGATGAAATAATAGTAGAATTAAAAGACTTAAGTTCAAAAAGAAAGTAGGTGAATAATTTTGAAAACAGTATTAAGTGTAGATGTTGCTAAAAATAAAAGTATGATAATGCTTATGAATAACGATGGAGAGATACTTATTGATACAAAGGAAATCAAGCATAATTTAGGAGAATTTGAAAAAGTAAAAGAAGAAATAGAAGAAATTAATCCAGAAAATCTGACAGTATTCATGGAATCAACAGGTACATACCATTTGCCAGTAGAGAGATATTTTAAAGAGAATGGATTTAATACTTTAGTTATCAATAGTTTAACAACAAAAAATAATTTTGATACGATAAGAAAAACAAAAACAGATAAGAAAGACTGTTACAGACTAGCCAAGTTATTTTTTGTAAATTAGAATATCACGAAATATCTAAAAAAGATTTATATGCTAATTTAAAAGCAATGACAAGGCAATATTTTTATTTAACGCAAGTAAATATTCGTTGTAAAAATCGATATAAAAGACTAATAAATATTTGTTTTCCAGAATTTGAAGGATTTTTTGCTCGTAATAGGATTTATGAGGATACAGCTTTAAATTTTATAAAAGCATTTCCACATGCTTATATAGTTAGAGAAAAAAGAATTGATGCTTTATATAATAATTTACGCAAAATAGATGCTAGACATGATTATTATTATAAAAGATTAGCTAGACAATTAAAAGATGCTGCAATGGACTCATTTCCAGGAGTAGACAAAGACCATGCTGATGTAAAAAACTTATCAGATATGGCTAGTATATTGCAAGAAAACAATAGATTGATAGATGAAATAAGGAAAAATATGATTGAATTAGCAAAGCAATCTCCATATTTTGAGATAGTAAATTCATTTTATGGTATAGGAGAAGTATTAGCAGCAGAGCTTTTAGGAGAATTAGGAGATATTACAAGATTTGATAATCATAAGCAGTTGATAGCTTTTTGTGGTTTAGATCCAGCAATTGTTCAGTCTGGAAAAAGTATAAATGTACATGGAGCAATATCAAAAAGAGGAGATAAATATGCAAGGTGGATATTATTTAATATAAGCCAAATGGTAGTTAAATTAGGACATCAATATCCTAGTCATCCAGTTTATAATTATTATTTAATAAAAAAAGCAGAAGGCAAACACTATTACGAAAGCCTAACTGCTTGTTCAACTAAAGTTCTAAGAATGTTATATTCTATGTGCAAAAATAATAAACGATTCTTAGAAGAATAAATATAATTAAATTTTAGCATAAAAGAAGTGAAAAAGATACAATTTTTTAAAAAATATATCGTTTTCGCTTGTTTGCCATACAAAAAAATAATATAATAAATTTATAAAAAAGGTCTTGACAAAGATTAGATAGTCAAGTTTGAAAGGAGATAAATTTATGGATAAAAAATTAAAAATAGTAATCGAGAATTGCCCTCAGAATCATAAATGTCCAGCTGTAAATGTTTGTCCAGTTGGAGCATTAATCCAAAAAGATTTTGAAGCACCAAAAATAGATTATGATAAGTGCGTAAAATGTGGCAAATGTTCAAATTTTTGTCCTAAAAAAGCATTAGTATTAGAATAAAAAATTACAAGTTATTGCTCACTTTAGTTTTTAAAATAGCAAGAAATAAGAGTATATCGTAAATTTCAAAAATTATGATATACTCGTTATTTTTATTTCTGATTAACACATTCTAATATCAAATTAATTGCATCAGAAAATCCGTATTTTATAGAAATTTTCATTCTCATAAGCTCCAATAATGTTTATTTTGTCAATATAACTATCTAAGCTATTTCTAATATTTTCTAAATCTTCTTGTGTATGTGGCAACTTTTCAATTATAGTAAATAGTTTTTCATAACTATCATTATCTTTAGTTAAAGTTGCAATTCTTTCCTTATCCTTTTCTGTTAGAGCATATAGATTTTCCTCTCTACATTCGAATAATGTGTTTAAAACAGTTTCTTTTTTTGTTTTCCCCTCTGACATATTTACTACCTCCAATATTAATTTGATAGTAGTATAACGTGCTCTTTTTCATTTGTCAGCCCTTTTTTTAAAATTATGACAAAGTTATTATATCATTTATAAAAGAGAGCATCATCTTTAAGGTATTTACATTAATTTGCTCTATACATATTTTTCCATTCGTCATCATAGTATCATAATTAACA
>CARBKU010000211.1 GCA_948946035.1 uncultured Clostridia bacterium | reverse complement strand
ATTAAATTTATTTTTTATAGTTACTTATACCATCCTTCTATTCCATAAAATGGTGAAAACCAGTTTGGTGATAATTCCCCTACTAAAGCTGAACTATATGCTACAGTATATTTATTTGTATATAAACTTATATATGGCGTATCAGATTTATATATTTCTATAAGTCTTTGGTATTTTTCTTTTAAAATCTTTTCATCTGTTGTATTTTTAACTTCGTTCATAATATTTGTTACTTCTTCATTTTCATACATTGATAGATTGTTTTCACCAAAAAAAGTATCTAAATTTGGACTTAATGAAACTGTAACACTTGTTAGTGCTATATCATAATTTCTAGCATTCATAGCATTATTATAATTTCCATCTGATGCTTGAATTATATTTATTCTAATTCCTTGATTTTCTAATTGTGCTTTTATGTTTTGCGCAACTGCTACTTTTGAAGAATCACTTGCTCTAACTAAAAGGTTTAAAGATATTCTATCTGTCTTTTTGTTCTCGGTTTTTTGCCAATATTGGTTTTTGTAACTCCAACCATTCTCTACTAATACTTGCTTTGCTTGTTCTGCATTATATCCAGAACTAGAAACTTGTCCTTGTGTTAACCAATTTCCATAGTCAAGTGGAAAAGTACTTGTATAACATTTATTATTGAATATGCTTGACACTATATTTTCTTTATCAATTGAATATGCTATTGCTTTTCTTATTTCTTGCTTTCCTAAAAAATAGTTTCTTGTATTTAATGCTAAAAATGTATGTGTTCTTCCTTTTATTTCTTTTGGATTATACCCAATTGTTCCTATATAATCTTGAATTTTGTCATTGTCAGTTCCAATTACATCTAAATTTCCTATTTTAAAACTGTTATATAATTCTCCTACAGATGAATATAAATTGACTGTAATTTTTTCTATAGATAATTTTGTTTCTTTATTCCACCAATATGGATTTTTTTCTAATGTTATATATGATTGTTGTACTTCTTTTATTTTATATTTCCCTGTATTTATAGGTTTTTGGTTTTTTTCTGTATTTGTAAAATCTTCTGCTTCGTAGTATTCTTTAGATAATATTGGAAAAGTTAAATAGTATTCAAAAAAAGGTATTTCTCTATCTAAATTAATTTTTACTGTAAAGTCATCTATAATATCTACATCTGTTACATATTTTACATTGTAAGAATAAACTGACTGTACTTCTTTTAGCTTATTTATTGTAAAACTTACATCGTCAGATGTAAATGTATGACCATTTGACCATTTAACGTTTTCTCTTAATTTTATTAAATAAGAATTATCGCTTTGCTTAGCCCATTCTTGTGCTAAACATGGCTCTGCTTTGTATTCTAATGATAAATTTACTAATGGCTCATATATTAGTTTTGATACATCTTGTACATTTTTATTGCTACTTAATATTGGATTTAGTGTGTCTAATTCTGCTATTCCTAATTTTAGTTCTCTTATTTTTTCTTCTTCTGTGCTAGTAGTTTGTAGTTCTTGTTCTTTTATTTGCTCTTCTTTTTTTATTTTGAATATTGAAAATGTTAATATTATTATAATAAAAAATATAAATACATATTTAAACCAATTAGATTTCATATTCCACCTCTACATTTGTTATAATATATTAATTTTAATTAAATTTCAAGTCATAATGCTTATATTTATATTTTTTCACAAAATTGTCATTGAGGACATAGAATTTTGGCAATAATTATTATTTTTTAAATAGCGCGAAAAGGGTTATAATTCTATTTTTTTAGAACGACTCCGGGGTAACCGTTCAAAAATTCTTAGAAAAGTTTTTTAAACTTTTCTTTAGAATTTTTAGAATGGGGCAGTGATAAAAAAATATAATTATAACCCTTTGGGAGCGAGTAGTTAATATAAATTATTGCCAAAATTCTATGTCCCCAATGGCAATTATTGTTAAACACAAAGCAGACTGCATATACAGTCTGCCCTATTATATGTAATTTTATTAAACTCTTGATTCTACGATTAATTTTATACCAGTTCTATCTTCTCCTTCTACTTCTACCTCTGCGAATGCTGGTATACAAACTAAATCTACTCCCGCTGGTGCTACAAATCCTCTTGCTATAGCTACAGCTTTTACTGCCTGATTTAATGCTCCTGCTCCAATTGCTTGCATTTCTGCCTTATTTGATTCCTTTACTAATCCAGCTATTGCTCCTGCTACTGAATTAGGATTTGATTTTGATGAAATTTTTAAAATTTCCATTTTCTTTTGCCTCCTATAAATTTTATTTTTTGTTGCAACTTTTACATTTTTTATTTTACAATATTTGGAAATTAATGTAAAGTATTTTTTTAAATTTTTATTATTTTTCAACGCAATAAAATTGTATTTTCGACAAAATTTAAGGAACGCTAACTTTTACTATTTGTAATTTATTCTTATTATATTTTTTACTTTGTTTGTTTCATCATCAATATCAAAAATTACTCCATTTAACATACATTCTCCTGTTGCAATTTTATATCTTTCTGGTAATGTTGTTTCAAATCTTTTAATAGATGCTTGTATATCCATTCCAATAACTGAATTTTTTGGACCTGTCATTCCTATATCTGTAATATATGCTGTTCCATTTGGTAATATTTGCTCATCAGCAGTTTGTACATGAGTATGTGTTCCATATACTATTGTTGATTTTCCATCTAAATAATGTCCCATTGCTATTTTTTCTGCTGTTGCTTCGGCATGAAAATCTATAATTATAATTTCAACTTTATCCTTTATTTTATCTATAATTTCATTTACTTTAATAAATGGATTTTCTGATAAAACATTTATATCCACTCTTCCTATTAAGTTTATTACTGCTATTTTTTTATTTTTACAAGTATATATATTATAGCCTTTTCCTACTACTCCTTTTGGATAATTTGCTGGTCTTATTAATTTTGGATTATCTATAAAATTAAATATGTCTTTTTTTCCCCATGTATGATTTCCCATTGTAATTACATCTACATTTTGTGCTAAAATATCTTTGAAGTTTTTTTCTGTAATTCCCATTCCTTCTGCTGAATTTTCTCCATTTACTATAACAAAATCTATTTTCTCTTTTTCTCTTATTTGTGGCAATCTATTTTTTAACTCATTTATTCCTGCATTTCCAATTAAATCTCCAATAGCTAAAATTCTCAAATTAATACCCTCTTTCTATAGTATAATATTACTACACTTTTTGTATTTAAGCAAGTTTTTCTAAAAGCAAAAATTTTTCTTTTTTAGCCAAGATTTTATTC
>CARBKU010000210.1 GCA_948946035.1 uncultured Clostridia bacterium | reverse complement strand
AAAATTAATTCCATTTTTATTTATAACATATTTAATTATGGAATATATTGAACATAAAACAAGTAAACATTCTAAAGAAACAATAAAAAAATCTGGTAAATTTGGTCCATTAATAGGAAGTTTTTTAGGAATATTTCCTCAATGTGGTTTTTCCGTTTCTGCGACTAATTTATATGCAGCAAGAGTAATTACATTAGGGACATTAATTGCAGTTTATTTATCAACATCAGATGAAATGTTACCAATTTTTATTTCAGAATCGGTTTCTTTTGTAATAATTTTAAAAATTTTATTAATAAAATTTTTAGTAGGTATCATTGCAGGATTTATAATAGATTTTATTTTAAGAAAAAATAACAAAAATAAAAACGAAGAAGAAAAAATATTAGATATATGTGAAAAAGAACATTGTCATTGTGAAGAAAGCATTATAAAATCTTCTTTAAAGCACACTTTACATATTTTTGTTTTTATATTAATAATTACACTATTAATAAATATCCTTATATATTTTATAGGAGAAGACACAATAAGAGGATTTTTACAAAATAAACCTATTATTGGCCCAATAATATCTGGATTAATTGGATTAATACCAAATTGTGCATCATCAGTAATAATAACTCAAATGTATTTAGAAAATGTAATATCTTTTTCAACCTTAATATCTGGACTTTTAATAGGAGCAGGGGTTGGCTTAGCTGTCTTATTTAAGACTAATAAAGGCATTAAAGAAAATATAAAAATTGTTATGTTATTATATTTTATTGGAGTAATAATAGGAATATTAATGGAATTATTAAAGATATCAATATAAAAAAAAGAGTTTATTAGAATTTCGAAGCAATTACTATTGTATAGAAATTCTTAAAACTCTTTTTTATATTGAATATGTTTTTCTATAATTTATTTTTGTTTTTTAGGTCTACAATTATAGCATCTTCATTATCAAAGAGATATTTAGAATCTGTTAAATCTGATTGTATAGGGTTATACTCATCGTTTTTATCTTTAAAGTTTATATCTTTTAAATTAAATTTCGAGTTTTTTAGTTTTGATGAGTCACTTTCATCTTCTGTTTCAGTAGTAACACCATCAGAGTATTTTCCAAAGTCGAAGTTTTTTAATTTATGCATTTCTTTGTATTTTGATTCTAAGTAATTTAATTTTGCTTGACCAACCATAGGTTTTCCGTTGCTACCACGTATTTTATATGCACAATCTTTAGCACTAAATGTTTGAAATTTACCTGGCTTAAAGAATTTAACATATTCCCATTTAACATTTCCCCATTTTTTATCATATTCTAATTTTTCCATATCAATACTATTAGAATATGTCCATTCTCTTCTTGTACCAAATTCTTCTGACCACCATTCTAATTCTTCAATAGAGCCTTGACCAGTAAATATTTTATTTACACAGTTAGATAAAATCGAATTTCTAAAGTTTTCTTTTAAATCAGCAGGTGATAATTGTGAAAGTGTTTGTGAAGAAACTGTAGTTCCTATTTTATATTTTCTGTACATTGTAAAGATAGCTTCTGTTTCTTTGCATATAAAGTCTGGGAATTCATCAATATATAAGAAATGTGGAATTCTAGAATTTTCTGAACCAGGTCTTCTAAAAACAGCATTTTGCATTGAGATTAAAAAGAATAACCCAAATGCCCTATGCGCTGAAGCTCCTAAGTCACCACGTCTAGTACATATAAAAGTAATTTCTCCATTAGCAAGCATTTTATCAAAGTCTAAATTCTCGTGTCTATTGCACAATATATTTTTAACTCCAGGTATTCTAAGTAAGTTATCTAATTGAGTAACTGTTAAAAATAAATATTTTTCGATGTTTTGTCTTCCAGGAGCATCATGATAAAAGTTCTTTTTAAAATAAGTAAGTTGCACATTATACTTTTCTTTTAATTCTTCATCATGTGCCATAATTTCACACATTTTTTCAATCAAATCAAAGTTTGTAAACATTTTTAACATGTCTTCCATATTAGGTAATAGACCATCATTCATTTTTGGATACATTTCTTTTAAAATCATTGATAGATTCTCAATAGCTTGCATTGTCATGTCGTCTCTATATGCGTCTCCAATATCATCATGAGTAATACGATACATTGCTTTTAATGCAGAAGAAATTGTAACAGCAATTTTAGAAGGATCATCATATATAAAAGGATTAAGTCCAATAGACTGAGAACTGTTTGGATCTATAGTATAATAGTTTAAGCTGAAATTATCACATACATCCATTATATGATTTATTACTTCACAGTCTGGTGACATTAATGTTAGTCCAAGATCTTTATATATAGTATCATTTCCTAATGTTCCTAAAGTTAATTTTTTAAAATATGCCTTAAAAATGTCTTCTTTTCCAGTAGATGGAGATAACATTTTTAATGAAAAGTTGTAATTCATGTATTCATTGTCATATGGAGCATTTATATAGGCAATTTTTGTTTTTAGTGCTGTAAATCCTAATTCTTTAGCAGCTTCTCTAAAGAAAAATTTCTTTTCTAAATCTCTTGCCATAAATGGTTCAAATACTAAAGATGTTTTTCCTGAACCAGATCCACCACATACAAAAGTTGATTGGTATCTTGAAGTTTCAGGGAATGTTATACTTTTTCCAGATTCAAAATCGTGTGCAAAGTAAAGTTCACATGTATATGGACCAATACCATCTTTTACAGTAGACAAATTAATTCCACCATAATCCCAAATAGAACGTGTTCTGTCTTTACTGTCATTAACACCAAAATATAACCAGTGAAATAATGGGTATATTGTAGTTAATGGTAGGTATAATGATATACTTACCATTGCAGGTGTAACTATATCTGAAAATTCTGTAATGATTTCTGTGTAATTTGGTACAGATAATAGGAATAACCATGCTCCCATATTAAGCCACTGAGTAAACATTGAAATTGCTATTATATATAATCCTATTACATATAAATAAAATAGAGTAACTTTGTGCTTTTTTGATGTTGCAAATTTTGAAGGACCTGAGAATAAGTATGCAAGCATAGGACATGCTAAAGCAAGAGTGTACTGAATTGGTCCCCAATATGAATATGATACTCCTGTAAAAATCATAAGCAACATTTCAACAATTCTGTCTACAGATAAATATACAGTTAATAGTGTAAAAAGATATGTTGCAAAAGTATTTCTATCAGTATTTAATATTTTTAGAAATTTATCTATGTATTTCATTAAAAAATTCCTTTCAATTTTAAAATCTTACATATATATTATCCTATAAAATGGCGAAAAAAACAAGTA
>CARBKU010000209.1 GCA_948946035.1 uncultured Clostridia bacterium | reverse complement strand
GGCACTAACTATAAATTAGTGCTAGCGTGAAAATTTTAATTTTCACTTTTCTTGTTTATAAAATATATAATAAGAATTTGAATGTTGAAAAAGTCTTATTTTTTTTGCTTTATAATTTCTTTTTGAACGAAATGAACAAGAAAAACTTAAAATTTAACCATTTCTCCCTAAAGTTTTCTTGCAAATTGATAAAAAAACCGAAACTTAAAAGTAAAAAAAGATTGACAAGTAGATAAATATGATATAAAATACAAAGACTAGTTCTTTTAATAAATGATAAAATAAAATTAAAATTGAAGTGGAGGTATTAGAATATGAGAGATGATATAATAAATTATTTAACAATAGAAATTAAAAATAGAGCAGAAAGTGAAAATAACAAATTTGGAATTGGTGTTTTAAATCATATTGAAGCAGTAGTTAAAAATGCTGAAATTCTTGCTAACAAATATAATGCAGACAAAGAAGTATGTATAATTGCAGCTTGGTTGCACGATATTGCTTCAATTACTGATTATAAATTATATGAAGAACATCATATACATGGAGTTGAAATAGCAAGTGAAATTTTAAGAAAATTTAAATATGACGATGATAAAAGTGAACTTGTAAAAGCATGCATATTAAATCACAGAGGAAGTATTGACAATAAAAGATTATCTAAAGAGGAACAAATTATCGCAGATGCAGATGCAATATCACATTTTGACAATATTCCAAGTTTATTATATTTAGCATATAAAGAAAAAAATATGAATATTGAAGAAGGGAAAAATTTTGTAAAAAATAAATTAGAAAGAAGTTTTAAAAAGTTGTCAAATGAAAGTAAAAATTTTTATAAAGAAAAATTTGAAAATGTTATGAAGATTTTATAAAAGAGAAAAAATTATGAGTTTGATTCTTTTCGAAACAGCAAATATAAAGATAATATATTTGTTTCGCATAATACCTTTGATGATATTACTTTTGAAATTATATACAATATGGATTTAACCGGTTATACTATTCGAGACATGAAGCATAATTTATAGTAAAGTATAATGTATGTGAAGAAAAAGAAAGTAATTATAGAAATGTTATAGGAGGAAATATGGATTTTTTAGAATTAGTTGAGAAAAGATATTCTTGTAGAAGTTTTTCTACAAAAGAAGTAGAAAAAGAAAAAATAGAAAAAATTTTAAAGGCTGCAAAACTAGCTCCAACAGCTAGAAATTTGCAACCACAAAGAATACTAGTATTAACACAAAAGGAACAATTAGAGAAATTAAATGGTTGCACACAATATGGTTGGAATGCATCAGTTATTATGATACTTTTTTTTGATAAATCTGTTTCTTATAAAAGAGATAAGTATGATGAAAAAGAATTCGGAGATATTGATATTAGTATAGTAACTACACATATGATGTTAGAGATACAAAATCTAGGACTTGGAACTACTTGGATTGGTTCTTTCGACCCTAAAAAATTAGTTGAAATTTATGAGGTTCCTGAAAATTTAATTCCTGTTGTAATTTTACCAATTGGATATCCTTCTGAAGAAGCGAAGCCAAGTAAATTACATTTTCAAAGAAATGAAATAGTGGATTTTGTATATTGGAATAAAATCCAATAACAAATTAACATTAAATATCTGTGCAACAATAAATGTTGCTTTCATCATCAAATACATTGTAGCATTTCTAATTTTTCATTCAATTTTTGGACATGGGGAGCCTCTAATAAAGAGGCCCATTTGTATAATCAATTAAACTATAATAAGTTAGCATTTTAAGATTTTATTTAACTAGCATAGGACCAATATCAGTTACTGTTCCAGCCCCTAAAGTTAAAACAATATCATTTTCTTCAACATTATTTTTTACATATGAAACACATTCATTAAAGTCTGGAATGTATTTAGCATTTTTACCAAGTGAAACTAATTTGTCTACTAAATCTTTAGAAGTGATACCATACGTATTATTTTCCCTTGCAGCATATATATCTAATACAATAATATTATCAAAATTTAGTAAAGCTTTTGAAAAATCATTTAATAAAGTTTTTGTTCTACTATAAGTATGTGGTTGAAAAATAACCCAAGATTTATTATATTTTTTATTCATTAAAGATTTTGCTGTTGCAATTATTTCAGTTGGGTGATGACCATAATCATCATATACACTAGCAATATTACTTATTTTTCCTTTAAATTCAAATCTTCTATGAGCTCCTGTAAATTTTAATAATGCAGATTTTATAGCATCTTTTCCAATTCCATATTCTGTACATAATGCGATACATGCTAAAGAGTTTAAAACATTATGCATTCCAGGTACTGATAATTTAATTCTGTCAAAAAATTCATCATTATTATATACATCAAATTCTGCAAATCCATCATTATCAAATACTATATTAACTGCAAAAAAGTTTGTATTTTTGTTTGTTATACCATATGTAAGCGTTTTTGCTTTTGTTAATTTTGGTAATTCCAAACAATTTACATCATCACCATTTACAATTAATAAACCATTTGATGGTAAAAGTTTTACATATTTTTCAAATGCTTTTTTTATATTTTCAAAAGTCTTAAAATAATCTAAATGATCGTTATCTATATTTAAAATAATTTCTGATTTTGGACTAAATTTTAAAAAACTTTCTACATATTCACATGCTTCAATTATAAAATACTCACTATTTCCAACTTTATAATTTCCATTAAGAGGTTTTAAATATGCACCAACTTGAATACTAGGGTCTTTTAGAGCTTCTATAAAACATAGTGAAACCATTGATGTAGTAGTTGTTTTTCCATGTGTTCCTGAAATACAGATAGTATCTTGATAACATCTAGTTAGTTCACCTAAAAAGTCAGCTCTTTCTATTATTGGAATATTTAATTTTTTTGCTTCTAAAATTTCTGGGTCATCTTCTTTTATTGCAGCAGAATATACGACAATATCAGAATTTGCAATATCTTCTAAATTATGTCCTATAGTAACTTTTATGTTATTTTTAAGTAATTCTTGTATTGTTTCAGAATTATAACAATCAGAACCAGTTATATTAAATCCCCAGTTTTTTAAAATAGTAGCAATACCACTCATACTAATTCCGCCAATTCCAATCATATGTATGTTTTTATATTTTTTTATATTATCTATCTTTGGCATTTTTTACACTCTCCTTTAAATAACATGTAGATTATATAATTATATTAGTAAAATTTCAATACTTTCAAATATTTAAGTTTCGACTTTTTTCAAGAGTAGGTTATAATTATGATTTTTGAAACACTGCGTAAGCGACCAAACGAGCTATGCGAGTGCGATTGG
>CARBKU010000208.1 GCA_948946035.1 uncultured Clostridia bacterium | reverse complement strand
TAGCGAGCATAGGTTTTGTATTGCCACAAAACCGACAGCTTACGCTGAAAGGGGAAAAATCTTCCCCTATAACCCCTACCTTATGAAACGAAAAAAATAGAAAAATAGATTTAAAATTAGATAAGAAATTAAAAATTTTTAAGAATGATTTTATAAAAAATAGAACGAAAATTTATGAAAAAGGAAGTGAAAAATTATGAGAAATAGAACAATAGGAATTAATGTTAGAGTGAGTGAAAGTGAAAAGAAAAAACTACAAAGAAATGCTAAAAAGAGTAACTTAAATTTATCATCTTATTTAAGAAAAGCAGGATTACAAAAGGAGATTTGTTCAATACCAGATGAAGAACTTCGTAAAGTTTACAATGGAATTGTTGAACTAAAAAATGAATTTCCTTATATGAGTGATGAAGAAATAAAAGATAAAATAACAAAAATGCAAAGTGATTTTTTAGATATTTACAATTATAAAAAAGATGGTGATGTGGGTGGCAACAACGAAAATATGGGCAATTAAAGATAGTATATCACGAGTAATAAGCTATGCAAAAAATCCAGAAAAGACAATGTTTGATGATTTAAAACAAGTGCTAAAATATGCAGAAAATGATGAGAAAACTATTGATAAAAACGAAAAAACTATGTATGTAACAGGTATAAATTGTAAAGCAGAAACAGCTTATGAAGAAATGATGCTAGTTCAAAATAGATTTGATAAATGCACAGGAAATGTTGCATATCACGCATACCAAAGTTTTAAAACAGGAGAAGTATCACCAGAATTAGCACATAAAATTGGAGTAAAACTTGCAGAAAAGATGTGGAGTGAATATCAAGTAGTAGTTGCCACACATTTTAATACAGGAACTTATCATAATCATTTTGTAGTAAATTCAGTTAATATGTTTACAGGGAAGAAATTTAATTGCAATAAAGGTGCATATTATCATTTTAGAGAGTTATCAGATGAACTATGTAGTGAATATGGACTAACAGTAATTGAAAAGCCAACAGGAAAAACACCAAGAAGCATATACTTTGCAGAAAAAAGAGGAGAGCCAACAAAGTATAATGTAATAAAACAAGCTATTGATGAAGCAATGCAAATGTGTATAAACTATGGACAATTTAAAAAGATAATGCTTAAAAAAGGTTATATAATCAATGAAGATTATAACAGAAAATATCCAACAATTCGTTCAATAAACGATAAAAAAGTAGTAAGAATGTATCATTTAGGCGAACAATATTTGCCAAAGAATATTGCAAATAAGGTTGAACACAATCCATATTATTATCAAAATAGATTTATACACACTAAAAAGAAAAAACAAAAATACAAAGTTTGTAAATATAAAGGAAAATTTAGAGCTATTAGTAAAATGAGTGGAACTGATGTACTTTTTTTATTACTATTTCATTTGTTAGGATTATTACCAAAACGAGAAAACTATCAGCCACTGTCTCCAGAAATGAAACAAGAAGTAAGGAAAATGGAACGATATTCTAATGAGATTAGACTCATTGTAAACGAAAAGCTAAAAACAACAGAAGATGTAAAAGATTATATTTCACAAACTGAAGAAGATATTAAAGAGGTTATAGGTATAAGACAAAAATATCGAAACAAGTTAAGAAATTGTAAAGATGATAAGCTAATAGTAGAATATAAACAAAAGATAAGTGATTGTACTACTATTTTAAATAGATACAGAAAAAATGTAAAAACAGCAAACTATATTTTAGAAGATATACCAAAAGTTAAGGAAGTTGTAAAAATTGAAAAACAAATGCAAAAGGAGGAACTAGAAGATATAAACAAAACAAATAAAAGGAATAAAGATAGATATGCAAGATAGTAAAATGGGGGACTGATATTTATTACAGTCCTTCCGCAAATTTAAAAATTTAATACAAAACACTTGTTTTTATAATGCGTATATGATATATATAAAATATAAATTTTATTTGAAATATATAAAAAAATGTAGAAAAAAAAATAAGTTTATTATATAATCATATTAATTAGTTTAAGGAGATATTTAAATGAATATACAAGAAAAAGCTATAGCACATGCATATTTTAAACTGAAAATTTACCAGAAAGACGGATATGAATTTCAAAACTTTTTTACAAGCATAATGAATAAATACGATAGCGAGTTTACTCCAATTAAAACACAAGGAAATATAGGGGACAGAAAAAATGATGGATATATTCCGTCAAAAGGAATATATTATCAAGTATATGCTCCTGAAAAGGTTGATGCAACAGAAGCAATAAGTAAAATTGAAAATGATTTGGATGGATTAATTGAATATTGGAACGATAAATGCCCAGTAAAGGAATTTAATTTTGTAATGAATGATAAATATAAAGGGGCTTATCCTACAATAAATGCAAAAATTTTAGAAGTTGGTAAGAAATATAATATTACAGCCAAATTATTATTGGCAAGTCAGATTGAAAATATATTTTTTCAATTAAAAGATGAAGAAATAATAGAAATATTAGGAAATATCATAAGTGTTCCAATAGAAAATTTATCATTTAGTAGTTTAAATGATGTTATAGAAGGAATAATGAAAATGCCTTTCAAAACAAATGATTCATTGATAGCTCCAGCAGAAATGGAAGAAAAAATTAAGTTTAATAATTTGAATGAAGAAGTATCAAAAATATTAAATGAACATTCTATATATATAGGTCAGTTGGAAGAATATTTTTCAAATAAGGGAGATTTTGAAAAAGAAAAAGTTCAACAAATATTAACTGGAATCTATGAAGAAGCAATAAAGAAAATTAGTAACAATGAAACAGATTCAAACTCAATAAGATTTTTCTATATAGTTGATAAGATTACTCCATCGAAAAATAATATTTCCATAATGAATGCTATATATATATTAATGTCATATTATTTTGAAGCCTGCGATATTTTTTTGAATCCAAATAATAAGGAGAATTAATAATGTTAATGCCCAAAAAACATATTAATATATCAGAATCTCTAATCGGTATAGGTGGAATAATTTTGCAATGTTTAGGTAAAAATATTAAAACTATTGATTCAATTATTTCATATACTAATCAGATGATTGATAATAACAAAAGTAGAACAATATATAATAATGTAGATAGTATTTTGCTAGCTATTGATTATTTATATTCAATAGGTGCAATAGATATAAATGAAGAAGGAGGAATATATAATGTATTTAATAGAACTTAGTGCAAATAAACCTTCTTTTCAGACAATAAAATTTAAAGATGGCTTAAATTTTATTATAGGTGGAAAATCAAATGAACAAAAGAATAAGAAAAGTACTTATAATGGA
>CARBKU010000207.1 GCA_948946035.1 uncultured Clostridia bacterium | reverse complement strand
AAAGGATGTGATTGACAAAAAAGATTAAAAATATATAGTGTTTCAAAAAAATTTGCCCTTCCATAAGGCAGTTTATGATAAAGAAATTTCAATAGATTCTAAATTTAAAATAAATACTGGAGATATATTGATAGCTATGTCAGGAGCTACTACTGGTAAGATAGGAATATATAAAGAAACAACGAAATCATATCTAAATCAACGTGTTGGAAAAATAGTTTTAAAAAGAAAAGATATAATTTATTCATATTTATATTTTTTATTTGAATTAAGTTCATATAATATGCAATTAAATACTAAATTAGTAGCAGGAGCACAGCCTAATATTAGTCCATCAGATATAGAAACTTTAAAATTCAAAGTGCCATCAACAGAAATGCAAGAACATATAGCCAATATGGCTATGAATATTAATAAAAAACTAGAAATAAAAGGAAATAAATTACAAGAATTAAATAAGATAAAAAAAGGATTATTACAAAAAATGTTTATATAGAGTAGCAAAAAAGCTACTCTATATTGCTATAAACATAAAAATATTGTAAAATATACATCAAGAGGTAAAATGAAATGTATAGTGAAATAGTAAAAGAATATTTTAAAAATCCTATTAATATGGGATATATGGGATATATGGGAAATGCAAGATCAATAGGTATAATTGAAAATGAAGTTTGTAGTGACATTATAAAAATATATCTAAAAATAGGTAAAGATATTATTGTAGATGCAAAATTTGAAGCAAAAGGATGTCCACCTGTTATAGCATCATGTTGTATAGTAACAGAAGTTATAAAAGATATGAATATAGAACAGTTAAAACATATAGATAGAAAATTTATTATTGAGGAATTAGATGGATTGCCAAAAGAGAAAGAACATTGTGCAGAACTGGTTCAAAAAACATTATATAGGGCGATTGATAATTATAAAAATAAAAAAATAAGGAGCTAATTATGATATATATTACAGGTGATACTCATGCTGATTTTTCAAGATTTGAAGAAAACAAATTCCCAATACAAACTGAAATGACAAAAGATGACTATGTAATTATATGTGGTGATTTTGGTGGAGTATGGACATTTGAACAAGAAAGTGCAAGAGAAAAAGAAATACTTGATTGGTTAAATAGCAAAAATTACACAACACTATTTATAGATGGAAATCATGAAAACTTCACTAGATTATATAATTATCCAATTGAAGAATGGCATGGAGGCAAAGTCCATAAAATAAGAGATACTGTTATCCATTTAATGCGTGGTGAAGTATTTGATATAGATAATAAAAAAATCTTTGCATTTGGTGGCGCAAAATCGCATGATATACAAGATGGAATATTAAATTTAGATGAGGAAGAAAAGATATATAATTTTCGAAAAAGAGGAGCATATTTTAGAATAAGAGATTATTCTTGGTGGGATTTAGAACTTCCAACTGAAGAAGAAATGAAAAATGGAATAAAAAATTTAGAAAAAGTAAATTACAAAGTTGATTATATCATTTCTCATTGTTGCCCAACAAGTGTACAAGCAATACTTAGTGGATGTAATTTTAAAAAAGATTATCTCACAAATTATTTACAAGAAGTTTCAAAAAAATGTGAATTTAAGAAATGGTATTTTGGACATTATCATGATTATAGACAAATTAATTCACAATTTGTTTTGCTTTATGAAGATATTGTGCCATTAGAATATCAAAATGTTTTTTAATAAACTATTGCTATAATAAAAGTGGACACTGAAGGGTAGAAAAAAATCTTTATATATAGTATTATAAAGATGTACTTCTACGAGAAAGGAGTTCGCTTATGAGTAAGCAATTAAATGCATTAGAAAAAGAATTTCTAATCAAAAGATTTAAAGAAAGAACAGATGTTAAAATATCTGATTTTTGTGAAGTAAATGGAATATCGGTTTCAGCTTTTAAGAAATGGTTATCAATTTATAACGAGGAAGGATTAGAAGGATTAAATAAAGGAAAAAATAGACATGGAAAAGATAATCTTCCTATTCTTCCAGAAGGAATAGAACATACAGAAGAAAACTATAAAAGAGAGATACTAAAATTAAGGATAGAAAATGAAAGGCTTAAAAAAAACTATATAGTTCAGACGACGGAAAATGGGGAGACAGTTTTTGTTCGTTTAAAGGACAAGAATTTCAAATAATAAATATACTTTCAAGAGAATATCCTGTTGAAATGTTATGTGAGCTAATGAATGTAAGCCGTTCTGGATATTACAAGTGGAAGAACAGACCTGAGACAGAACAAGAAGCAAAAAGAGCTAGAGTTATTCCGTTAGTAGAACAAATACACAAAGAACATCCATCTCATGGATATAGATGGGTTACAGCATACATAAGGATTAATCACCAAGAGAATTTTAGTGAAAATTATATATACAAAGCATTTAAATATCTTGGAATCAAGTCAGAGACAAAACATAGAGTGAAATATAAACCACGTAAAGAAAAAGATAAATATCCAAATCTAATATTTACAACATGGGAAACAGTAGATCGTCCAAGACAAGTAATAGTATCAGACATGACAGCTTTTCATATAAGATGGGTATATTTAGAACTTACGATGTATTTTGATGTATTTACAAAACAAATAATAGCATATAGATTTGGTGAAAAACGAGGAGATAGAAAGCAATATATAGATGGTTTAAAAGATGTTATTAATGAACTAGAGAAGGAAACAGAACCATGTATAATACATACAGATCAAGGTTCAGTTTACGCATCTATAGCATATAATGAACTGATAAAAGAAAAGAATATAGCAAGATCTATGTCAAGAGCAGGAAAGTCAACAGATAATCCAGTAAATGCATCATTAAATGGGTGGATAAAAGAAGAATTATTTATAGATTTTCATTTGGGAGAATGCAGAGATAGAGAAAGTATGGTAGAAGTAATTGAAAGATATATAAAATTTTACAATAGTCAAAGACCATGCTACGCAATAGGATATGATACACCAGATCATTATTATGAAAGATATAAACAAAATGAAATGGAGCATAAAGATACATTTTCAAAACGTATTTTAACGGAAGTACCAAAATTTGTTCAAAATCGAATGTCTACTTTTGAAAACAAAAAAATATAAAAAAGTAGTATAATGTCTACTTTTAAAAATATAAAATTAAAAAAATTATTTTTTGTGTCTACTTTTCTTGACTGCTACAGACTGCTACAAAATTTTTTTAAAAATGTGATTTTATAGCTAAAAATGTTTCTAAAAGTGTGATAAACTATATTGAAAACTTTATAAAAATGTGATATGCTATTATAAGAGACCAACTATTAAAAGTCAATAGTTAGTTGAAAAGTTTTAAAAAAATTAGAAAA
>CARBKU010000206.1 GCA_948946035.1 uncultured Clostridia bacterium | reverse complement strand
AGATATTTTAAAAGCTCTAAAGATTTGCTCTAACAAAAATACTCTAAATAATTGATGAGGAAAAGTCATTTTAGAAAATGAAACTTTTAAATTACAAGTATTTAACAAAACATTATTTACACCTAGAGAGCCACCAATAATAAAAGTAATATTACTATTTATCATAGAAATTTCATCTAATTTTTTAGAAAAATCTTCAGAAGAAAATTGAGTACCATGTAAATCTAAAGCAATTATATAACTATCTTTTTTTACATGACTTAGTATTTTACTGCACTCTTTTTCTTTTATTTGATTAGCTAAAGAAACATTTACTTTATCAGGGATTTTTTCATCAGCCAATTCCACGAAATTTAATTTACAATATTTTGACAGACGTTTGGAATACTCTAAAATAGCATCTTGCAAATATTTTTCTTTAATTTTTCCTATACAAATAATTTCAATTGATAACATGTTATCTCCTTTTCTCAAATTAAGCATTGCTGTATTCTTATATTAAAAATCCAAATTTATTGTTCAATTTTGTAAATTGTAACAATAAATTTGGAAAATTATACTTCTATTATTTTACTATGTAAATCTCTTGATGCAACACTGAGAGATAAAGAATTTTCATCATAGTTGTTTAAAATTAATTCATCAACAACAGTTTGGTAAGCAAGTTCAGGAAAATTACTTTCTTTACTTAAATGACCTAGCATAGCATTTTTTAAACCAGACTTTAATAAATGAGAAATTGTTTTTCCAGCTAATTGATTAGATAAATGTCCAGTTGGTCCAGCAATTCTTGATTTAAGTGGAAAAGGATAAGAAGAACATTTTAATACTTCAGGGTCATAATTAGATTCTAATAATACAAATGAACTTTCTTCTAGGGATTTTAAAATTTCATTTGTCATATGTCCAATATCTGTTGCAATACTTAATTTTTTCTCTCCATTAGATATATTAAATCCACAAGGATTTGCTGCATCATGTGGTATGGAAAATGGATTAATTTTTAAATCTCCTATTTCAAAATAATCTGATATTGCAAATTTTTTGATATTTTCTTCTTTTATTTTATCTCTTTGTTTAGGCATAGCATCAAGTGTTTCTTGATTAACAAAAACAGGTAAATCAAATTTTTTAGAAAATGTACCAAGTCCTTGAACATGGTCAGAATGCTCATGTGTAACTAAAATTCCATCTAATTCATAAGGGTTAACATTAAGGTCATTTAATGCAGTTTCTATTTTTTTTGAACTTACACCAGCATCTATCAATATTTTTGCATTTTCTGTTTCAACAAATAAACTATTTCCACTACTTCCACTATATAAACTACAAAAATTTAACATTTATTTTTCTTCCTTTTGTATTTTATTCTTTTATTCTTTGTATGTTGGCACCAATTTTTCTAAATTTTTCTTCTATATTTTCGTAACCTCTATCAATGTGTTCTAAATTAAATATTTCTGTTGTTCCTTCTGCTACTGTTCCAGCAATAACTAAAGCTGCTCCAGCTCTTAAGTCAGAAGAATATACAGGTGCACCATAAAGTTTTTCTACTCCTTCAAAAAAAGCTGTTTTACCTTGTGCTGTGATTTTTGCTCCCATTTTATTTAATTCTTCTGTATATTGAAATCTTGATTCCCAAATACTTTCATTTATTATGCTTGTCCCATCTGCTAAAGATAATACTATACCCATTTGAGGTTGTAAGTCTGTTGGAAATCCAGGGTAAGGTAATGTTTTTATATTTGCTTTATGAGGTCTTTTATCACACCATACTCTAATACTATCTCCATTATCTTCAACATTTCCACCAATTTCTATTATTTTGGCTGTAATTGATTCTAAGTGTTTTGTTATACAGTTTTTTAAAGTTAAATCTCCTTGTGTTGCAACTGCTGCAAGCATAAATGTTCCAGCTTCTATTTGATCTGGTACTACTGAATAAGTGCTATTTCCTTGTAATTTTTCAACACCATTTATTTTTATTACATCTGTTCCAGCACCTCTGATGTCTGCACCCATTGTGTTTAAAAAGTTTGCTACATCAACAATGTGTGGCTCTTTTGCGGCATTGTCAATAATGGTTGTACCTTTTGCAAGTACAGCTGATAACATAACATTAATTGTTGCACCAACTGATACAATGTCCATATAAATAGGACATCCTACTAGTTCTTCTGATTTTGCATATATTGTACCTTTTTCTACAGTTACTTCAGCTCCTAATAGTTCAAATCCTTTTATATGTTGGTCAATTGGTCTTGCACCTAGTTTGCATCCACCTGGCATTCCAACTTCGATTTCTCCCATTCTACTGAGCATTGCACCTATTATATAATATGATGCTCTAAATTTACTTGTTAAATCTAATGGTGCTTTTGTAGTGGTAATATTTCTTGTATCTATTTTTATGGTATTATTATTTATCCATGTAATTTTTGCGCCTAGTTTCTCTAATATTTCACATGATATTTTTATATCACTTATATTTGGCAAATTTTCAATTATACATTCTCCATCAATTAAAAGTGTAGCAGGTAAAATTGCTACTGCAGCATTTTTTGCACCACTTATTAGTACGTCTCCTTTTAGGGATGTAGGTCCAGTTACTACTAATTTTTCCAATTAAAATACCCCCATTTATATAATTATTTTTACAGTTTAAAATAGAGTGTTTATACACTCTATTTTCTATAATAATATAACATAAGTTATTAAGTATTGCAACAGTTTATTATTTTTTTGCAGTAATTAAACCATTATTACCAAAGAATTCTAATAACTTAAATTTAAATTTAATATCGTTTGAAGAGTCGTTAGAAACAAGAGCAAATTCTTCTTCTGTTAAGTTATCTTCCATTAGTTCTTTAGATTCATCAGGTACTATGCCAGAAGATATATCAACAAAACATAATGGAGGAAACATTACGCACCACCAGTTTTGACCTTTTGCTTCTCCAATTTCAACACGTAATGCATCATAAAAACCAGCTGGAAGAGATATATCACCATAATTTTTTGTTGGAAACTCGAAATTACCAATATTAATACTTACATCATAAGAATATCCTTCATTTTTAATTGTATCTAATGCTATTTGTTTAAAATTATCTTTATTTTTTTCTACTAATAAAATAGCTTCATCTTTGGATGTACAATCTTTGCATATCTGATTCATATAGTTTAACAAACTATCACGAACTTTGTATTTTAAATCTTGGTCTTCTTTGCTGTCACTATTAGCAAGTACATGTAATCTAAAGACACTATTAGCTATATCTGTAGAAACATTTTGTCCATAAGATAAAGCACAAATAGTAGTATATATAAATAGTAAAAAGCTTAAAATAATTACCATTTTTACCTTGGAATTTTT
>CARBKU010000205.1 GCA_948946035.1 uncultured Clostridia bacterium | reverse complement strand
AATAAATTGGATAATATCCTAATGTTAATATAACTTTGGGATTTACTATGTCAATTTGTTTCAATAAGAATTTACTACAATAGGTTGTAGATTTTTTTAAGTTAATGTTATCTCCTCTATAACTTTTTCCTTTTCTTGCACACATAATAGCATTTGTAATAAAAGTATCTCTTAAGTTATATTTATTGTCTGAAGATTCCCTTATATAATATTCAAGTTGCTTTTTTGTATGGCTTTTTTCCTGTTCTATCAAATAATTCCAATTATCTCTACTTTGATTTTCTAAATAAAGTTCATTAAATATTTTCATATCACTATAAGGTCCCCAATCTTGACCTATAATCATTATTTTTGAATCCAATCTATTAAACCAATCTGTCCATATAGATGGAACATTCTTACAAAACTGATTATCTTTATAAATATTTATTAGTGAATAGTCTTTACCATTTTTACTTTGTAATTTACAACATTTTTCACAACTTTCTAAATTTTTTAATAATTTATTATATAATTTTTCTTTCATTAAAAGCACCTATTTTTTAAATATTTCTGATCTGATATTCATTCACTTTACACTTATCATCTAAATTGAATTTTCCTTCAAATATATTGTTTTTAAATAAATATGGTGTGAATTTTTTATTTTGTTCAAATTGTTTTACTTTTTTCAAATCATTAATATCTATCAATTCTAATTTTCCTTCTTCTGACTCCTTTATATTTCCTTCAAATTTTTCTGCTACAAATATAAATATAATTCCTTCATAATCATCATGCCAATAAGATATTCCTTGAAGTTTAGGATTAATTAAGGTTAAACCTGTTTCTTCATAATATTCTCTTAATATACAATCAAGTGGAGTTTCTCCTGCTTCAAATTTTCCACCTGGTGGTGCATATACCTGTCCCCATTTTTTTGAGAATTTAATCATTAATACTTTATTATCTTTTCTTAGATAACAAGCTGTTGAATTTAAATGTGCTATTCTTTGTTTTTTCATGATTTTATCTCCTTATTATTCTTCATAATTCCAAATACTTAAATGACCTTTCGTTTTAATTGGATAATCTAATACTTCAATATTTTCTAATATCCAAGCATATCTACCTTCTTTATATTTGCCACAAATATATTCTTGATGATTATTATTTTTCATATCTTCTACATATTCTTTAGTCATATAAATACAATCAACCAAATTACACTTGCAGATAATATTGCCATAATTTAATGGAGTTTCTTTTACTAATTCCATAAATTCTTTATCTTCTCTCCACTCTTTAGGTATTTTTGTACTACTTGCATGAATGTATAATTCGCCTCTATAAGATGTTTTCCAACTTCTTGTTTCTACTTTCTTTATATTTTCTTTAATTAATGTTGCACATGGCTCTGTTAAACTTAATACTTTCATTTTCTCTCCAAACTATTTAATAATATTTCTTTGCTAATTTTACAGCTTCTTCTATTTGATTTTTACCTACTTCTCCCCAATTTAATAATTTTATTGTTTCTTTTGGAGATTTGAAAACTCTTTTATATAACTTTCCATTATCTAAATCAGGTCTATTTTCAAAAATTTCATCAATTTGAGCAATCATTCGTACTTGAGCATATGGTTTAATTCCATTATTTTCATCTACTAACTGATAACCTAACAAATGAATATTTTTTATTGTTATATTTGCTTCTTCTACAAATTCTCTTTTTAAAGTATCTTCTATAGATTTATCTTCTATTTCAGGTCTTCCTCCTGTTAATTTGTATATTCCATTATCTATTCTTAAAAATATATTTCCATCCTCATTAAAAACAATTCCATAAACTTGTTTTATTTCCATATCTTTTGGAAATTTTCCATTACACCATTTATAACTAATCATTAAATGTTTCTCCGTTTAAAATAATTTTTTATATTTCTTGACTTTTTCTATAAAACTAGAGTATAATAAAGATAGAAAGTAAGCAAACACAGAAATGTGTGTTGCCCAAAATTAATTGAGAAAAACACTACACTGCCTGCCAGCAAATGTGTAGTGCTTTTTTATTTTATATGCTTATTAACCCATTGTATGTATATAATACATAGCAAGGCTAAATTTATTGTTATTGAAATCATTAAACCTATTACTAGGAATGCAAAAATTTCTAACATAGCCTCACCCCCTAACTCTTGATAAGAAATCAAGGTTGAGGGCAACACACACATCTGCTAAACTTACTTTCTATGATAAGAATTTTATAACATTTCTTTTAAAATGTCTATAATATTTGCATAATTATTTATTTTTCTCTATCCATTCACAAAATTCTTCTTTAGTTATTTTATTTTCACGATATAACTTTAATTGTTCTCTTGCATCTTCTTTCCATGCAAGAAATTCTACTTTTATTATTAACTTATAATCTTTATCTGCACGATATACTTGAGTTATTCTTCTTTGATACTCTCTTTTATATGTAAGTTCAGCAACATCTTCCACTATTTTATTATCATAAGCTTTACGGGAAGCATATGATTTACAATTTGGACTTCCATCTGCATTAGGTAATTCACAATAAACTTCTTTTCCAGAGTATTGTAAATAATATCTTCCACAATTTTGACATGTACTAATATTTCTTTTTGAGTTTTGTATCAAGTCACTTAATGCTAGAAATGCTAAAGCAAAATGTGATGAACTTTCATATATATAGCAAATAGGATTATCTTCTTCTTTATTAGCAATATCATATGCTAATTTTTCAATTTGCTCATTAGTCAAACTAGAAGGTACTTTCTCTGATAAACTTTTTCTAATACTTACATGTATTTGTGAAGAAAATCTTTCTAATAAATCAATAACAGCAGAATATGCCATGAATTTATAATATTTATCTAAATCTAAAAAGCTATTATTTTCATGTAAATCAAATACAAAATCAACCGTTTTTTTCATATCATTTTGAAATTTGATGTAATCAGTATTTATTAAATCATATGCTTTATTATAATAATCTAGAAATTTTTTTGTAGATGTATATCTAGTTTTATATTCTACAGGATATTTTTCTTTAATTTTATCTATGTAGTTAAGTCCTTCTAGTCCATAATAAACAAAGAAAGTTTTATATGCATTTTCTGGACTTGAAAAGTCAGCATTTAAAAAAGTCAGTATATAACTTCCATAAGCTGTATTAAACATTTGCTTAACCATTTTTGATTTTTTAGTATCTTGTTCTAAATCTAGTTCCACTTGATGAGAATATTCATTGTCTTCTTCAGCTAATGTAATTTTTGATTTGTGCAAAAACAATGTTGTATAATAATTTTCAATATTATGATGAGGATCAAAAATCATTGATATACTATCTTTTGGAACATTTACATTA
>CARBKU010000204.1 GCA_948946035.1 uncultured Clostridia bacterium | reverse complement strand
TATAGAATAACTATGCTATTTCTAAATCAAATTAATAGATCTGTTAACAATGTATAAAAACAGATGTTTAATCATTTGATAATTATCTGTCTTTGTGTTATTATTTTAGTTCCTTTATATCAATTATTTCACGTCAATATTTTCACAATTTAATTTATTTGTTATATCTTCTGTTTTCATTTGTTTAATCACCAAAGATATTTTAATAAATTATTTGTAAAAAATCAAATTTTTGACACAATGAAGTCTGCTAACTATTTTATATCAACCATTAACAGCCTTTTTTGAAAATTTTCATGATTTAGTCCTGGACAATCATTTTAAATTTTTCATAACATTTTTATTATTTATAATTTTTTATATTTTTACTATATTGTACAATGTTTCATCTATTTTATTTGACAAGACATCTTTTATTTCACTAGTACCTTTCGCCAAACTTTCTTTTTTGATTTTTGGTAATCTTTTAATGTGATATTCTAATTTTGAAGCAAGCGATTTTGTTGATGTTTCCCACACTTTTTCTAGTTTTATTGGATTATGACTTAGTGTATATTTTGCACATTTTTCACTTTTACTAAAATGTTCACTCATCCTTCGCTCTATATTGGTTGTTATTCCTGTATAAATTGAATTGTCTTTACATCTTAACATATATATATAATACATTTCTTCCCCTATTACATTTATTATTTTATACTGGCATTATATCATATTTTTTAGTATTCAAGGCAATCTATTAAAATATTATTCTATTACTTCTAGAGCATCGCTTGTTCCATTAATACCTTCTAAGTTATAGTAAGTATTTGGAATATTACCAACAATAACATTTTCAACTAAAAGAACTTGATTTGTTATTTCTTTTTCAATATTATTAAATGGTGTCAAAATATTAACATTACATTTTACTTGTAAATAAACTCTATGAAGTGTTTGATTAATTCCCTGTGCAATAAATTCACTTTTTAAATCAGTTTCTACACTACCAATTGATGATATGCGTATTCGTACTCCTGGACCTCTTCCTGCAAGCAATTTAAATCCAGTAAAACTTCCTAAAGCAATTTCTATATTTTCTCTTCCTCTTGTATCAATTTGATTTTGTATTTTTAATGCAACATCAGATATTATTTCATTAATTGAAATAACATTTGATTTTATCATTGTTATATTACCATTTTTATCTTTTTCAAATGTAAATAAATCATCATATGTATGTTGTTTCATAACATTTGTAGCTTCTTCGTTAGAAATAACTGTAGCAATAGATTTAGCTCTGTTTTCACATAAAGTATCAAAAATAGGTAAAACTGCATCTAGTACTAATTTAACTGTACTAAATGCAATTATTAGAATGCATATTATTGTAAGTCTCTTTCTATTTTTTTCTTTTTTTGGGTTATTTTCTTTTCCCATAATTATTTTTGGTATTCTTATACGTGGTCTAGTATAAATTTTATGCATATGTTACAACAGGAGGATTTGGTTTTTTATTTACTTTTTTTACATATTTTGGAATATATAACTTTTGACCTATATCAATTTTATTTTCATCCTCTATTCCATTTGTTCTAACAATGTCTTCTACTGTGCTACCAAATCTTTTTGCTATTTTCCATAGAGTATCTCCTTTTTTTACTATGTATAAAATAATACTATAATCCTCTGCCTCTCTTTCACCATTTGTTTGGATTTCATCCATAATATTTAAGTTAGTATCACGATAAGAATCCATATTCATTAACATATCTATATTGCTTGTTACGATGCCTCCATCTTGAACAATAAAGTCTTGGTTTGCTACTTCTATTTCCATATTAGTACTCATGCTTTCACCATTTTCTAAGTTTTCTATAGTATACTCAAATGGAATTTCAGCATTTTTTGTGTCTATTTCTAAATCTCCATTTGATAACACAAATCTTAATTCTACTTTTCCTTCATATATTATTCTAGAATTTAATTTATTCTCATTTTCTATAATTGGTACTACATCAACATCTATGATTTTTTTATTTTCTATTCCTTCTAATGTTACTTTTTCTCTTATTTGCTTCAATTCTTTATTACATTTTTTATCAGTAATTGTTGTTATTTTCTTTTTATTAAATTCTAAATTTTCGCATGGACTATATAAATCTTGAATTAGGTTTATTTGTTTTACTTCATATACTACTGCTGTTACACCTATTTCTATTTCAATATAAATTGAGTGTTCTTCTGCTGAGTTTGGCTTTATTACTATGTTTTTTATTTCGTATTGAACATCACATATGTTTTCTTCTGTTACATTTGGTATGTCAATAAAACCTACTACTGGTATTTTTGCTGTAATGTTATTTATTCTATTGTCTTCTGTTAAATACATTATTTTTGCTTCTGCTTCTGCCTTTGTAAGTATTTTATTATAACTTACTTTAATATCTTTATCACATATGCATATGTTGCTTTTTAGTATTTCTGCTAGATTATCTACATTGTCTATAGAAATTGTGTCTTTTGCATAAATTCTATTTTCTCCCATTCCTACTAAGGAATTTACTTTTAATTCTTCATTTAACATTTGTATTCCTTCTGCATTTTGTATGCTATTAATAATTTCTACGTCTTCTTTAGAATATATTTTTATGTTTAATTCTAATGTGGCTTTTATTCCAATTTTTCTTCCATTTATAATTTTTGATTCTATTGATTTCAATTTTGTGTCTAATTTGCAGTTCATTCCTATTTCACAATTTGGCATTTGTATTGATTCTGAAAAGTCTATATTTGTATTGATTCCCCTTATTTTATTTTCACTGTCATCTGCTAAATACATGATGTATGCATTTATATTTCCATCTATTCTTACCTTTTCTTCTGATGTTTCTTTTTTATATATACAAACACACCCACTTGTACAAATTGTATTTAAAATATCTGGTTTAGAATCTGGAACTATCATATCTCCTTCGACTAATATAACTTCTTTTTTTGTTGCCACTAATTTGTTGACACATAAATTCTCTTTTACTGTATCTACAACCATATGGTTACCTCCTTTTTTCTCTTTATAACATGTATATTGAGATATAAATAATTTATGCTTAAAAACTAAAAAAATCTAGAAATACATTAAACATCAAGACTTGTATTGCAATAAGATACATGCCCTGATGTCAAATATTTCTAGCTTTTTTACTTATTTATTCTACTATTTCTCTATCTTGTACAATTGATTTTTGCTTTATTTTACCAGTATCTGGATACTTATAATCATCAACTTTGTATCCTTCTAAAGTATTTATTCTTTTTTGTTCAACTGTACTAGTTTCTATTGGTGCTGGAAGACTTTTTTGTTTTTTTCTTGCAAAAAAATCTTTTATTTTTCCCCATAGACTTTTTTTCTTTTGT
>CARBKU010000203.1 GCA_948946035.1 uncultured Clostridia bacterium | reverse complement strand
ATTAAAGCATATAAACAAGTAGATAAAGTAGATACATCTGAAGAAGCATTGATACTTTCTTTATCAGAAAAAGCGACAGTTGATTTAGACTATATGTCAGAATTAACAGACAAATCGAAAGAAGATATTATAAATGATTTAGAAGGTGTAATATTTAGAATACCAAATGAAGATAAGTATGTAAGTGCTGATGAGTATTTATCTGGTAATGTTAGGCAAAAATTAAAAATAGCAGAGGAAGCTGCAAAAGAAGATTCTTCATATAATATCAATGTTGAAAGACTAAAAGAAGTAGTTCCAAAAGATTTATCAGCAAGTGAGATAGGTATTAAGTTAGGTGCAATATGGATACCTACAGATATTGTAAGACAATTTATGTTTGAGCTGTTAGATACTCCAAGCTATAACCGATATGATATAAAAGTAAAATATAATGATTTTACTTCCGAGTGGTACATAGAAAATAAAAGCTCTGATAGAAGTAATGTAAAAGCATATTCAACTTATGGAACTGGTAGAATAAACGCATATAAAATTATAGAGCAAACTTTAAATTTAAAAGATGTAAAAATATTTGACACTATTATAGATGATGAGGGAAGAAAACAAAGAGTTTTAAATAAGAAAGAAACAGCAATAGCACAAGCAAAACAAGATAGTATTAAACAAGCATTTTTAGACTGGGTATGGAATGATCCAGAAAGAAGAGAGCATTTAACTAGACTATATAATGATAGATTTAATTCAATAAGACCAAGAGAGTATGATGGTTCACATCTTAATTTTGTAGGTATGAATCCTGAAATAAAATTAAGAAAACACCAAGTGAATGCGATAGCTCATGTTCTATATGGTAATAATGTTTTATTAGCACATGAAGTTGGTGCAGGTAAAACTTTTGAGATGGTGGCTTCAGCTATGGAGAGTAAAAGACTAGGTTTATGTAATAAATCATTATTCGTAGTACCTAATCATATTATAGAGCAATTTGCTTCGGAGTTTTTACAACTTTATCCTAGTGCAAATATATTAGTTGCTACTAAAAAAGATTTTGAAACCAAAAATAGAAAGAAATTCTGTTCAAGAATTGCGACTGGCGAATATGATGCAGTAATTATAGGACATTCTCAATTTGAAAAAATACCAATGAGTATAGAAAGACAAAAAGCTCAATTAGAGCAACAAATTTCTGACATATTAAAAGGTATTGATATGGCTAAAAGAGATAGAGGAGAAAACTTTACTATAAAGCAGCTAGAAAAAAGTAAGAAAGTATTAGAGAATAAACTAGCTAAACTCAATAATCAAGATAGAAAAGATGATGTTGTTACTTTTGAAGAACTAGGAATTGATAAGTTATTTGTAGATGAAGCTCATAACTACAAAAATTTATTCTTATATACGAAAATGAGAAATGTTGGAGGTATTGCTCAAACTGAAGCACAAAAAAGTTCTGATTTATTTATGAAATGTAGATATCTTGATGAAATAACAAATGGTAAAGGTACTGTATTTGCAACAGGAACACCAGTATCTAACAGTATGGTTGAACTTTATACTATGCAAAGATACTTGCAATATGAAGGATTAAGAAATCAAGGTTTAGAGCATTTTGATAACTGGGCATCTACTTTTGGAGAAACTGTTACTGCCATAGAACTTGCTCCAGAAGGCACTGGTTATAGGTCAAAAACTAGATTCGCAAAATTTCATAATTTACCAGAATTAATGAATTTGTTTAAAGAGGTAGCAGATATACAAACTGCTGATACATTAAATCTTCCAACTCCAGAAGTTGAAAATCACAATGTAGTAGTAAAACCTAGTCAAATACAAAAAGATATGGTTCAAGAATTAGGAGAAAGAGCTGAAAGAATAAGGAATGGACAAGTAGATGCTTCAATAGATAATATGCTTAAAATTACTAATGAAGGAAGAAAATTAGCACTAGATCAAAGATTAATTAATCCGCTTCTTGAAGATGCAGATACAAGTAAAGTAAGAACTTGCGTTGATAATATCTATGATATTTATGAAAAAGGACAAGATAATAAATTAACTCAATTAGTATTTTGTGATTTATCTACACCAAAAGATAATAAGAATTATGAGCAAGAAGATTTTTCTGATGTTTATAATGAACTAAAGAAAAAACTTATTGAAAAAGGTATTTCTTCTGAAGAAATTGCTTATATACATGAAGCAGATAGTGAAGCTAAAAAGAAAGAGTTATTTAGCAAAGTAAGAAGTGGAGATGTTAGAATTTTAATTGGTTCAACTCAAAAAATGGGTGCAGGTACTAATGTTCAAGACAGACTTATAGCACTTCATCATTTAGATTGTCCCTGGCGACCTTCTGATTTAACACAAAGAAATGGAAGAATGATAAGACAGGGAAATATGAATGATAAAGTGAATGTCTATTCTTATGTAACAGAGGGTACATTTGATGCTTATTTATATCAGTTAGTAGAACAAAAACAAAAGTTTATATCTCAAATTATGACATCTAAAACACCTATGAGAACAATGGAAGATATAGATGAAAAAGCATTATCTTATGGAGAAATTAAAGCACTTGCTACTGGTAATCCTAAAATACTTGAAAAAACAAATTTAGATAGTGAAGTTGCAAAATTGAAACTATTAAAGCAAAACTTTTTAAGCCAGAAATATGATCTACAAGATAAAACAATAAAATACTTTCCTCAAGAGATAACAAGACTTAATGAGAAAATTGCAGCAATGGAAGAAGATACAATACAATTACAAGAATATACAAAACCAAATGCAGATGGATTTTCTCCAATGAAATTTGATAATCAAACATTTTCAGATAAAGAAAGTGCAGGAAAGAAACTAATAGAGTGTTGCCAAAGTTTAAAGAGCATGGAAGAAAAGGAAGTTGGAGAATATAGAGGATTTAGAATGAAATTATCCTTTGATTCATTTAGTAAGAACTTTCAATTAACTTTGAAAAATAAATATAGTTATAGACTTGATTTAGGTACTGATGTATATGGTAATATAACAAGAATAAATAATTGTTTAGAAAATATTGAAAAAGATATTCCTGGAGAAAGAGATAGATTAGATAATGTAAAACATCAGTTAGAAAATGCTAAAATTGAAGTTGAAAAAGAATTTCCACAAGAGTCAGAATTACAAGATAAACAAAAAAGATTAGATGAACTTAATATCGAATTAAAACTAAACGAACAAGATAAAGAATTATTAGGAGATGAACAAGAAGAAAAACAAGAAGAAAAACAAGAGAAATCTCCAAATAAAAGAACTCCAGAGCGTTGATAAAAAAATGATTTTGTAATATAATGTCTATCAGACAAATATTAATTTTTAAGAGTAAATTATAGGTAGGGAGATTTATGAATAAACA
>CARBKU010000202.1 GCA_948946035.1 uncultured Clostridia bacterium | reverse complement strand
GGTATCATTTTCATGAGATATTTTCTTAGGGTAATATTATCACAGATTAATTACAAACTTTTTCAAAAAATATTGAAAAAACTATAATATTAAAGTATAATAATAAAGTATTTCAAAAAAATGCACCCGTAGCTTAGTTGGATAGAGTGTTCGGCTACGAACTTAAAACCCACATACTTATAATACTTGATATTAAAGGGGTGGGGGAGTTGTGAAAAGTTTTCCTCATAATTTTCCCCATTTAATATATATATTTCTTGAAAATGTTGTAAATATCCTTTATAATATTTTTATATATGCGACTGTAGCTTAGCTGGATAGAGCACTTGGCTACGAAACGCACACCCATAGTTTTATAAATATTGATATTTAGGGATTTCAAGAGATAGTGTGAAAGGTTTTCCCCTGAAATTCCCCTTAAATAATAATTTCATACCAAAAGCATATTTTATATGTACCCGTAGTTTAGCTGGATAGAATGGCAGGCTACGAACTTGCAGATCGGGGGTTCGAATCCCTCCGGGTACACCATTGCTTAAATGGTAGTTCTCAAGCTAGTTTGAGAACTCTTTTCTTTTTTGAGGCTTTTTCTTTAAAAAGTATCGTTTTGCTTGTGTAGACTTGCTTTCAGCATTTTTTGTTTTCCCCTGAAATTGTTCAAAATTTACTCTTTCAAATTCTTTTTTCTTTCGTTCTTCTGATACATGAATATAATAAAAATCTGTAGTTTCAAATTCGGCATGTCCCATTAATTCTCTTAAAACTTCTTTATCCATACCTTTTTCACTCATTAAGGTTGCAAAAGAATGTCTAAATCCATAAATTGTCATGTGTTCTAACTTATGCTTTTTAATAAATTCTGTAATCTTTTTTGTTAATCTCTCTGGCACATAGGGAGTACCAATAGTATTTAAAAATACATATTCGTTATTATTCCACTCTTGCCCATATTGTAAATTATTCATTTTCTCTCTTTTCAAGTTTAGTAACATTTCTTTTAATCTTGGTGTCATTGGTATATTGCGATAACTTTCTGTAGTTTTTAAATCTCCATCAGTCATAATATGTCCTGTAATATTCATTTCATCATCATATAAAGTAATATCTTTGTAAGCATTTTCTATTTTAATTTTGTTTTGATTAAAGTGAACAGATTTCCATTTTAAACCACATCCTTCTTCTGGTCGCATACCTGTTTGAAGTAATGTTGCAAAAAGTAATGCAAATGGTCTTTTATCTTCTTCACATACATCAAGCCATACCTTTTGTCTATCTTCTGGCAAATAACATACTTTTGCTACCTTTGCTCTTTTCTTCTTTTGAAATTTCAAATCAAAGTTTGGAACTTCTTTTATTAATCCTTTTTTATCTTTTGCATAAGTTAGTACTGCTCTAATAAGCAAGAATAAATCTTTAGCAAGTCTAGGTGTTTTCTGTCTTTTTTCATTGATATAATTTTCCACTAAATCTTTACTAATCTCACTCACATGATATTTTTCAAAATCTATCATAACATGATTTTTAATGGTGTTTATGTATGTTTCTACTGTTTTTAAACTAATCGTTTTATTAGTAGTAGGATTAACTTGATTCTTTTTCCAATTAAGCCATTCCTTTGCTATATTTGGAAATAAAGTATAATCATTTGCTAGTAACTCTATTTTTCTTTTTGCCTTTTCTTCATTAAATTCAGCAAACTTATTTAATTCTGATGAACATTCTTCTGTAAATACTTTAACATTAGGAACTGCACTATTCCTTTTAATATCAAAATATACATCGGTAATTAATTCACCTAATCTTTTTCTTGCCTCTTGTTCACTTCTTGCTGTCCTTGATAATCTCGGATTCTTATCAACTCCTTCCATAATTGAATTAAGGGCTAATGTCACTCTTGCCTCATAACTATTTCCTTTTTTCCTTATTGTAACTGTTCCTTTTGGTGCTCTTTGTCTATTTATTTTTTCCATTAAATAACTCCTTCCAAATAAGTTAAAAAAATACAAATAGTTCAAGGGCACAAAACTTAATATCTAAACATATCTTATCACGTTTAAAACAAGAAATCAGCCCTTTTTACTAATTACTAATAATTATAGTCACCATACTCACCACAGTTCTCCTTAAACCATTTTGGTAACAATTCTCTGTTAATAATAATTTTTCTTTTAAATCTAACTGCTGGAAAACCTTTTACTTTAACTAATTTCAACATTAAATTTCTACCTATACCTAACATTTCTCTTGCTTCATCTACAGTTAATCCTAATTTTTCATTTTCTTCATTTGTTGTCAATGTAGATGTCCTCCTTTCCTAATTTAGTAAGAGTAAAACTTTATTCTTCTAATAAGTAAATGCCACCTATATTTGTAAAAGGTATAATTTGTAAAAAATTAATTTAACTTTTTTGTAATTAAAATTTTTACTCCCCACTAGGTATATGTCATCATTTTTCAAAAAAGTGGTAAATTTCGAAAAATTTCTTTAATTTTTTATTTTAAATTTCACTTTTCACTAGGTATATGTAATTCAATATCCAAAAGTCGGAAAATTTTTGAAAAGTTTTTTGATTTTTTATTTTTTAATAGAATTGTATTAATTTTCTATACTTTTATATAACTTTTTGATATAATCTGTGTTAGACAAATAGTAAGTTATCGTTGAGATTGGAGATGAAAAAATTGAATATAAAAGAGATTAAAGATAGAAATTCATCATTAATAAACCAATTATTAGAAGTATGGGAAGATTCAGTAAAAGCAACACATTTATTTCTGTCTAATGAAGAAATTAAAAATATAAAAGAATATGTACCACAAGCTATTTTTGGAGTATCACATTTAGTGATTATAGAAAATGAAAGCCATCAACCTATTGCCTTTATGGGAATAGAAGATACAAGACTAGAAATGTTATTTATTAAAAATAGTGAAAGAGGAAAAGGACTAGGAAAACAGTTGTTGAACTATGGTATAGAAAATTATAATGTTAATGAACTAGCAGTAAATGAGCAAAATCCTAATGCAAAAGGATTTTATGAATATATAGGATTTAAAACTTATAAAAGAACAGAATTAGATGAACAAGGAAATCCTTATCCAATTTTATATATGAGATTAGAAAAATAAATTACATGTATACTGTTAGATGTAAATAAATGAGTTTACATCTAATTTTTTTGGTTGTAAAATTATTTACAAAGAATTTAAGCTAGAACATCAAATTACAGAGGTCTTAGAATCTACCAAATTGACAGTTCGGCTTTTATTCCTATTATTAATTTAGTTTTAGATAGTGAGGGCGATTTCGACTCTATATAACAAGCATGATGAAATAATAGTAGAGGTAAAAGGCTTAAATTCAAAAAGAAAGTAGGTGAATAATTTTGAAAACAGTATTAAGTGTAGATGTTGC
>CARBKU010000201.1 GCA_948946035.1 uncultured Clostridia bacterium | reverse complement strand
CTTCAATGTTTTTATCATTCAATTTTTATTGCTCCTTTTATAAGATTTTACACCTTTATAATGGCAAAATAATAAAAAAAGTTACACTTTTAAAAAAATTTATTTTTTTAAAAACGAAAAATTGAATATAAATTGGTCTTTCATTATCAAAAATGTAATCCATAATTCTCTCCTTCCATTATTGTATTGCTTGCATAATACAATAATATTGTTTTATTTTTAACTTGTCAAGAAAAATATGTATACGTGGATTGTCAACACTTTCTTGGACAATTTTTATAAGGACACTTTCTTATACTTAATTGGTGTTAAATAATTTAGAGAAACTTCATATTCTTTTGGGTATTATTGACAATTTTGTCATGAAGTGGTTTATCGCAAACATAGCAAAATAAATTATGATATTATGCAAGATGAAGTCATTGATATAATAATGAATATAATAAAATAACTATTCTATCTTTGAATAGTTATTTTATTATATTATTCTAATTGCATATCTTTATTCTATAAAAGTGATTTAGCAATTTTTCTTTAAATTTAACAAGATATTGTCAATATATTTCCATTGTTATCGAAAATAGCAAATTCATCTTTACCATAAAAAGTTTTATGAAGTTCTTTTGCCATTTTTACTTTATCTTTTAAGTCATTATACATTGCCAAAACATCATTAACAGTTATAAATAATGTAAATGTTGGTATTATTTTATCTGTTTTCAAATTTGGATATTCACTAATCAAATTTTCTTGCTCTTGTAACATTATAGAAATTTTATCTTTATTTAAAATAGCAAAATCCAAAGTTTCTCCTTGTTCTGGAACACTTAATATTTTTTTGAATCCTAATTTTTCTTCATAAAACTGCATTGTTTCTTTTACATTTTTAACCATAATGTTGGTTGTTACTGTTTCGTACATATATTTCCACCTCCAGTATGATTATAAGAAAAAATTTCAAAACTGTATTGTAAAAAACAGACATTTATTTATAATCTTCTATTATCTTTAAAGGCGAAATTCCTGTGTATTTCTTTATTTCCCTTATAAAATGAGATTGGTCATAAAAGCCACATAAATTGGCAATATCTATTAACTTCATATTCTTTTCTAGTATTAAAGTTAAGCATAAATGCAATCTAAGTATATTTAATAATACTTTTGGTGATATTCCATAGTTCATTTTAAATACTCTATACAGATGCCTTTCATTGTATCCAAATTTCTTTGCAATATCTGTTACAACTTGTTCTTTTGGATTTTTATATAGTTTCTCTACTACTTCCACAAATAGTATTTCTTTTTTATCCTTTGTTTTTTGTAGCAAATAATTTTTTAAATATTCTATTCTTTCATTAGTGCTTTCTAAATTTAATATTTTATTTATACTAATTTCCTTTTCTATATAGTAAAAAGATATTTCATTATCCATTACTTTATCTGCTGCTATATTGAAAAGCAAATAAAATATGCTTGGCTTCAATCTAACTCCCAAATAATCTATCTTTTTATCTAACTTAAAGTCTTTAGTTTCTTTACTAAATCCTGCAAAGCATACTATATTATTTGCAAAATCTATAACAATATCAATACAAGCATCTGGCAAAATATTATTTGATATTGTCTTATCCAATGTTTTCTTTGATTTCATTGTCCAAATACACATACAATAATTTTCAAGCTCTTTTATATTATATTCTTTATAGTCTATATTTTCCTTAAATTCCTTATCTAACAAATATGGTATTTGTTTTGGATAATACATAATTTTGTTTCCTTTCAAATTGTAATTTTTCGATATATTTATATCATAAAGACAGGCATTTCCAAAATGCCCATCTTTATGAATTGTAGTTTAACTGATTAAACAATACAGTTAAATAATGTTTTATGACATTATTTGTCCTATTGGATATTTGTAACCTAGTTTTATTCTCGCAAATCAGACAACGTATACATTCTGTTGCATTCATTAAGTTTACTTCGCTTTTATCTAACTCATTTTGAGAAGGTATTTCATAATGCCTAACCATATTATGAAATGAAAATGTCATTTTTCCATTAACAGTTGAAATACCGATTATATTATGGGCATAAGAAACTGCAGGGGGAACAAAAATTATATTTTTAATTTTATAGCTCTCATAAAGAACAGGTATGTCTATCACTGTTAAATTTGTAATACCTAAGTCTCTTGTTTTTCCAATATAGCCCATAATTTTTGCAGTCTGTTTTGCTAATTGGTCAGAATAACAATCATGTGTATTGAGCAAAACAGCATCTATCAATGTCATTGGAAGTTCAGCAAGGAATTGTAATGCAAAAACACTCGAACTCTGTGATTTCGATTTAATCTTTGCATCTACCTGCATCGCATTTTCATCAAAAGTTTTTTCTGTATCAAACAGATGCTTTATTCTAATGCCAAAAACAAGATTTGACATGGCTTCATTTTTGCTTTCACGTATGCTGACAGGTATTCCAACTTCACATTTCTTCTGATACTTCTGCAAAAACATTGTTACAAGATAGCTGTTCACAGAGCAGCCAATTTGCTTTGCTTTTTCTATGATTTGCTCCGTTTCAGAAATAGACAATGTTTTATATTGTATATCGGAACAAGCTGTTTTCTAATACTTATTATGTAAATTATAGTAGTCCTGCCATGTAAAAAAGCAATTTTTCCACTTACGCTTGCAGTAATTGGCATATAATTTTGCAGGCACAGATAACCTTGTGTCCAAAAAATAATTCTTTTTTAGCAGGACAAGTGGTTTATAGGTAAGTGTTTTTTTTACTAAGGCATTCATAATATCTTTAATCAAATATATTATGGATTTACCGTCACCTGCTAAATGATGTGCCATAATCATAATTTTGGTGTCAGTATCTGCTGGAATAATAAAGGTTCTAACTAATTCCCCCTTGTCTATTTCAAATGCAATTTTTCATTTTCCTTGACCAGTTCTATCCAGTTTTTATCTGTAATAATTGTTTTGCAGCCAGAAACTGATAATTTATCATAATAAGCAGTGCCATGTTCCAAAACAATTCTTGACATAGTAGCCTCATTTGCTTTATATGCTTCTTTTATTGCAGTAGTCAGTTGGTGTGGGCATATTTTTCCTGTTAGTTCAACACACATAGTAATATATACATTTGGTTCAAACAAATTTTGACGTTCTGTTAAAATTTCTTCCATTTTCCCCCTTCATAAATACTTTTTAATGCCATGTAACCAGATTTTCATTGTCCATTTTTGTGGCAATAGTTTTACATTTAATAGAAAAAGCAAATTGACATATCTTTACCTTTTAATATACAATTTGCACATCCATAACAAAATTTTTAAAAATCATTAGGAAGAACTATTTCATCAAATTCAGTATTTGTACTTTTAAATTCATTTAAAAATAAATCTGTTATCGCTCTCATTATAACATTATTCTA
>CARBKU010000200.1 GCA_948946035.1 uncultured Clostridia bacterium | reverse complement strand
TAATTTGGTAAAAATAATTGTTTATTATTAGGGGTAAATTTAAAATAATGTGTGATATTAATTTGAAAAATCAAGAATACTTTGAGTCGCTTAATAATTTTATAAAAAGCGATAAAAAAATATTGTTGTTGGATTCACAAAGTTTAAGAAATGCGATAAATTTATTGCACTTATTAGAAAATGAATATTCTTTAAGTGAAATATTCGAAAACACAAATAGTGTTTCGGAATTTTTGTTTTTGTTAAAACAACAATATAACCCCAAAAAACAAAAATACGAGTTAAATGCTTATTTTAATCATCAAGTTTCCGAACATTTCAGTTTTAATTTTTTGTTAAAAACGACTGCGAATTTATTCCGTCCGGATATTGTTTCTTACACAAATCAAATTGAAAAAATAATAAAAAAAATGAATTATTCCAAAATCGCAATAATAATGAATATGAAAGAAAATTTTTGCGATGAAATGATTGAATTATTACAAACATTGTGTAAAAACGAAAGTTTGGAAATAAAATTTGTTGTGATTTACAATAGTAACAATGTTACATTTATTGATAACCTACTAGAATTGAATAATTATGTTGAAAAAATACATTTAGATTATCCTATTAGTTGTTTGCTTAATTCTTTTTCTAAACTTTCCAAAGATGAAATTAATCTTTTGATATCGCTAACAAATAACGATATATATGAGATGCAAAACATTTATCCGTATTTAGTCGAGAGTGACGAATGTTCATTTGGCGATAAGGATTATTTAAAAAATAAAATAACGCAAAAAATAGCAGCAATTTGCACTGCGGAAGAAAAATATGTACTTGGAATTGCTTCTTATTTTATTGATAGATTTACTCAAGAGAAAATAAATACTATTATAAATATAGACGAAAGAATCAACAAAATTACCGATTTGGCAAGTATAATTAATATAGCTATACAAGATAAATTCCTTGAATATAAAGAACAAGATTATGGCTTTTACACAGAATTTATTCAAACTGTGTTTAGCGATTTAAACAAAGACAATAGAACTTTATTTAATAATGTTATAGAAAAATATTTGCAAAAATATCATCCTTTTGATTATTCAACCCGAAGAGCTCATTTAAGAATGAGTAATGATGACCGAGAAAAAGAGATGATTGCAATGCAAGTAATTCATTGTTTGCATTTTTATGAGAAAATCAACGAAGTGTTAAAAAATGAATTTATTGCTGTATTTGACGAAAATACATTTAATGTGCTTATTAGCACATTCGATTGCATTGAAAAAGGAGAATATTTGAAAAATTACTATAGCTTGACAAACTTGGACGATTTTGGCAGTCAAGTTTTAAGTAATGAAATTGAATATCTACTTTTGTTTTTAGAATGGAAACTGTCAGACATAAAAAAATCGGAACATATTGAAACAGACTTAATAAGTTTACTAAATTCCGATTGTGAATTGGAACAAAAAATATTTGTTTTATTATTAAAGTTATCTATTGTCAGTAACGGTAAAGACAATATCTTTAAAAGTGAACGTCCTGTTACAATATTTAAGGAAATATATAGTATTTTAAGTAGTCATAAAAGTGTAGAATTTGATTACTTAATAAATATACTTTATAGAAAAAGTAATTCCGCTAAATTTAGAGTTCCATCAATAAGTCTTGTAAAGCAAAGTTTTAAATATTTTACTGAAAGAAAAGAATTGTATAGTAAACAATACTTTATGGCTGGTAATAATTATATAGCTTTATTATTGCAATCTGTAGGCGATAAAAATCAATCACTATATAAAACAAATAATGAAATATTTGAATGCGACGACCCATATTATATAGCCGATACATTATTAAATGAGTTATCTATTGATAGTTTCTCCGACTTATATGTCTATATAAAAAGCAATTATCTGCTAGCAAGTGAATTGCTGAATAAAGATAAATTCAACGAAAATGATTTGTTGCAATTTATTGATGTTTGTAAAAATACTAATATTAGTACACAAATTATGATATATATCAATGTGGGTACTTTATTTGCTATCCATGGCAATTTGCAACAAGCAAAACTATTATGGGAAAAAGCAAGCCAATTAAATATAACTAATGACACGTATTATGAATACATTTTGAAAAACAATTTGTTTATTGCAAATATCGTTTCGGAAAATTCAACAATTATGCCATTTAATAGTATTGATACTTCCATTTTTCAAGATGATAATGAAATTAATCAATATTATAATTTGAGAAATAAGCTTTTAAATAATCTATATGTTACTAACAAACATTGTTCTTATATCGAAATATGCAGCTATTTTGAAAAGGAATTTTATGATAAATTGGAAAAGCCGCTGAAGTTGTTTTCAACCCCTTATTTGCTTTCCGATATTCAATTTTGGAGTGAAAATTAAGATAGCATTAATATTGTTTTAAAAATATCACTATCTGTTTTTCCTTCCTTTTTAAAAGCAAAATTTACACTACTATGATTAATAAAATGTGGATTTGTCGACACATCGGTTACAAAAAATTCTCCGTTTAATTTTAGTCTAAAGTCTACACGACACAAGCCCTTTAATCCCAATAATTCAGCTGTTTTTATTGCTGTTTCCTTTACCTCTTTGTCATTGATATTGTTAGGTAGAGAAGAGAATGTGTAATCATCATTAAAAATCAGATTATAGTCCAAAATTTCGTCGCCGATAATTAATGAATTATTGTTTTTATGTAATACCACAGGCGAAAAAGCATAAAGAGATTGTTTGCCTACTAAAATTGGCACCTCTATTTCGTAGCCACTTATAAATTCTTGTATTAATAAAGGTTGTTTTAAATTTTTAATTAGTGTATTTAAATAAGCGTATGATATATTATTTCCATTAAAAATATTGTTTTTACTTATACCAATGCTAGAAGATTCGTATAAAGGTTTTGCTATGTATTTTGTTGCTTCAAACAAACTTAAATCGTTATTTCCTTTATAAAGTTGAAATTTAGGGACTTTGATATTGTTTGCTTTTAAAATAGATGCAATAGCAAATTTGTCGCGACAAAGACAAACTCTATATGAATCCGAACCCGTATGCCTGATATTCAAATATTTGCATATACTCGGTATCAATGCTTTTCTGCCTGGGCCAACACCATTTTGAGCAGAATTATATACTATAAATCTATCTAAATTATTGGCATTTATTATATTATCTATAAAGTCTTTTTCATCGTAAAAGATACGGAAAGGTAAATCTAAAGATACTGCCATAGAAGTTATTTCTTGCAACTCATCATCGGATAAAAATTCTGTATTTATAGAAAAATTATCATAATTTCCATTTACTATAGTATTACTTTTTGTATTGCACACAATTAATAAAACACAATTATTTTTCAGTTCGTTGCTATTATTTTTTATAAATTCGTCTAAAGTCATAAATTTACCCCTAATAATAAACAATTATTTTTACCAAATTATACCATATATTGA
>CARBKU010000199.1 GCA_948946035.1 uncultured Clostridia bacterium | reverse complement strand
AGAAAGAAAAGTTAATAAAGGATAAAAACAATATACAAGACAAAATAAAAATATTGCAAAATAACATTCAAGTAAATCAAGATAAAGAAAAAGCTGACAAAGTAATTGAAGAATTTTTGAAATTTGAAAATCCAAGTAAAAAGATATTGTTTGAATTAATAGATAGAATAGAATTAGATGAGTTTAAAAACATATACATATACTTTAATTTTTCGGAATTAAACATTGTGAAAGAACAATTAAGTAATATGAATTTTATAGAAAGTGCATAGTTAACAAAACTTAAGTTGGTAAAAAAAGCAATGCCTCACATTTAGCATGGATGTATGACATTTATTGTAAGACAGGAATCAAAGTATCTTTTCCAATAATTGCAGATAGAAATGGACAAATTGCAAGAAAATATGGAATGATATCAAATGACATCAGCAATACAGAAACAGTAAGAAACGTTTTTATAATTGATGAAAAAGGAATAATAAGAACAATTTTAATATATCCCATGAATATAGGGCGATTTATACCAGAAATAATAAGAATTGTTCAAGCATTACAAATGGCAGACTGTAGCAAAGGTTCAACAGCAGCCAATTGGATGCCAGGTCAACCAGTTATTGTATCACCACCAAAAACCTTTGAAGAACTACAACAAAGAGAAGAAAGCATAAATAAAAAAAGGAATGGAATTACTTGGTACTTAAGTTTTAAAGAGCCAGATAAAAAATGTGAAGAAAAAATAAATTTAAATAAAGAAATAGAAGAATGTAAAACAAAAGAAAACTTAAGGGATGAATACATTTAAAAAAAAGATACATACTAATATTATGAGCATAATTTTTAGTTCATATACTTTAATATTAGGAGGTATATAATGGAAAACGGTCAAAAAATAAATTGTACAGTATCTACTTGTAGATACAATAATAAAAATGAAAAGAAATGTATGTTAGAATCAATTCAAGTTTCTCCAACTGCTGAAACAAATACAAAACTACCAGATGAATCTATGTGTGCAAGTTATAAATATGAAAAATAAATATTTGTAATCGCCAATTTTACCTAAAGCATAAATAATAAAAAATCTCCAATTGTTTTATTCTGACTATAGTATTTAAAACTTGACATATAAAAAAATTAGAAATAAAATGTAAATGTAAAATGAATAAATAATAAAAATAGAAATGGAGGAAAATTATGTTAGTAACAACTAAAGATATGTTTAAAAAATCAATGGAGGAAGGATTTGCTATAGGTGCATTTAATGTGAACAATATGGAAATAATACAAGGAATAGTAGACGCAGCAGCAGAAGCAAAATCACCAGTAATATTGCAAGCATCTTCTAGTGCAATAAAATATGCTAGAGTTAACTATTTAATGAAAATGGTAGAAGCAGCAGTAGAAGAACATCCAGAGGTACCAATTGCAATTCACTTAGACCACGGACCAGATTTTGAAACAGCAAAAATGTGTATAGATGCAGGGTTTACATCTGTTATGATAGATGGTTCAAAATATGACTTTGAAGAAAATGTATCCTTAACAAAAAAAGTAGTTGAATATGCACATAGTAAAGGTGTAGTTGTAGAAGCAGAACTTGGAAAATTAGCAGGAATTGAAGATGATGTAAATGTAGCTGAAAGTGATGCAATGTATACAGACCCAGCACAAGCACAAGAATTTGTAGAAAAAACAGGATGTGATTCTTTAGCAATAGCAATAGGAACAAGTCATGGAGCATACAAATTTAAAGGAGAGGCAAAATTAAGATTTGATATTTTAAAAGAAATAAAAGAAAGAATTCCTAATACTCCTATTGTATTACATGGAGCTTCTACTGTTATTCCAGAATTAGTAGAAATGTGTAATAAATATGGTGGAAATATACCAGGAGCAAAGGGAGTACCAGATGAAATATTACATGAGGCAAGTGTTTCAGGTGTGTCAAAAATAAATGTTGATACAGATTTACGTTTAGCAATGACAGCTGGAATAAGAAAGGTATTTTCAGAAGAACCAAATGCTTTTGACCCAAGAAAATATTTAACTCCAGCAAGAGAACTAATTAAAGAAACAGTAAAACATAAAATGGTAGATGTTTTTGGTTCTACTAATAAAATATAATAATGATTTTGAGAACGATGAAAAAGTTATGATTAAAATTTTTTAATTATGACTTTTTCTTCTGTCAAAAAAATCATCCTCCGTTTATGTTGTCTTATTCTTCTTTCAGCATCTTTTTTAGCAATATCTTGACGTTTGTCATACAATTTTTTTCCTTTTCCAATACCGAGTTCTAATTTTACCAAGTTTCCTTTAAAATATAAACTAATAGGAACAAGGCTATATCCTTTTTGTTTAGTTAATCCAATTAATTTATTAATTTCGTTTCTATTTAATAATAATTTTTTATTTCTTAATGGATCTTTATTAAATATATTTCCATGCTCATATGGGCTAATATGCATACTATAAACAAATATTTCTCCATTTTTAATTATTGCATAACTATCTTTTAAATTAACTTTACCAGCACGAATTGATTTAATTTCTGTTCCATATAACACTATTCCAGTTTCTATTTTGTCTGTTATATTGTAATTATGATGTGCTGTTGGGTTTTTGGCTATTAATTTTGTATTCATTTTTCCTCCAAATAATTATAGTGATATTAAATATAATACTCTAAAAAGTTAAAAAAATCAATCATTTTAGTTATTATATCATTATAAAAAGCCAAAAGAATGTTACAATTACAGCTTATTTATATATTATAAGGCTCATTTTATGGGATTAGAATTACTTGCTATTTGTAAGACAGCCAAGAATTTGAATAAATATTTATATAACAAGCATTTGAGCCTTGTAAAATATAGATAAGCTGTGAATTGAACAAAAAAATTCTATTTCATACATTAAATTAACATATGAAACAGAACCCTTTTGACTTTATTGAACAATTTCAAAACTAGTACTAATCTTTGTTATCATAATTATTAGAGTTAAATTGCATAGAATAATACCAAATTAATGCTATAATAGCAACAGCTGCTATACCTATAATTAGCCAAGTCCAAACTGTTGAATTCATTCCCATAAAAGTATTATCAGTACCAGTAGAAGTTCTTGTTGCGTCATAATTAGTTGTTGTACCAGTCATAGTTCTAGAATCATTATTTGTATCTTTAGCAGTATTACCATCAAAAGAATCTTTTATATTGTTTCCAATATTATTTGCTGCATTTTCCATATCTCCTGTTGCATTTTTAGATGCATTAGAAATATCTTTAACTGCACCTTCAACAGCATTTTCTGCATCACCTACAATATTTCTTACACCATTTGCAACATCTTGAAAACCATTATTTGCAAAACAAAAACTAAAAGAAAAAATAATTGTTAAAAGTAAAGCACCACTTATTAATAATTTTTTGTACATAGAATTATCCTCCTATTAAAATTTTAAGATATACTTATATTAAGTACCAATTTATTAAAT
>CARBKU010000198.1 GCA_948946035.1 uncultured Clostridia bacterium | reverse complement strand
TTGTATATCTTCAAACATTGCTCTTGTTATAATTGGTTCAACAACATTAGGGTATATTACTGGCTCTTTTCCTTGTTCTTTTGCTACTCTTTTAAATCTTTCATAATCTCCCACATAGATTTTGTTATTAAGTATTTTTTCTATAGTAGAATCGTCCCGTTTTTTAGGCTCTAAAACTTTTTCTGCATTTAGAATATTTGCTATTGTTTGATAACTTTTACCTTGTAAATACAGATTAAATATTCTAATAATAACATCTTTTGTAGTTTCATCAATTACCATTTTCTTTGTTGTATCTCTTTTGTAACCTAGTGGACAAGTTCCGTAGAATATGCCCTGACTTTATTGCACCTGTTAATCCAAATTTTGTTCTTTCTGATACTATCTCAATTTCTAGCTGAGATAAAACTGTCAACATCCTTACAAAAAATCTTCCATTAGCTGAAGAGGTATTTACATCATCCCTATCGCATACCAAATAACAATGATGTTCTTCTAGCTCTGAAATTAGAACTTCTAAATCTCTTACAGACCTTGTAACTCTATCTAGTTTATAGGCTACAATATAATTGATTTTTCCTGCTCTCATATCTTCTAACATTTGCTGAAATGCTGGTCTACCTGACATATTTTTTACACTAATTCCTGCATCTTTGTAAACTTTATAGATTTTATAATCTTTATATTTACAAAGCTGTTTCAATTTTTCCTCCTGTTCTCCTAAACTAAATCCCTCACGTACTTGATCTTCTGTACTAACACGAATATAAATTCCTGCTACTTTCCTTTCTTCATTCATTACAAAATTACCTCCTTTTTCTTATTTAATGAATTTTAGAAAGGCACTAAAAAAAGTGCCACATAGCATAGATTTGACTATATTGACACTTTAAAGTTTTTATTTATTGTTTTAACTATCTCTATTTTCTTATTTTTAAATACAATTAATAAATCAATATAGTACAATTTTTAAAAACTCTAAAATATCAATGCTTTGACTTGCTACACTATGTTTTCATTAAATTTTGATAGTGGATATTTATTTTCCAAACTATCTATGTAAAAGTAATCTTGTTCATTAAAGAATAAATATAACTTATCTTTAATAATTACTCGGTGTGGCTCCACATACGCTAAATTGGTATGTTCCACAATTCTTAGGCAACCATTTATAATTTCTGGTTTTACCTTTTTCATTTTGCAAGTCCATTCAATTCTAGAGAGTAACTCTTTACTCATATTGATTTCTTGTTTAATTATATGTAACATAATACCACAAAAACCTCCTTCTTTCAAGACTTTTGGTCAAAAAAAGACCGCTTCATTTTTTAAAACGGTTTAAGTTTTTGTGTTGTCAAATTCTTATAATCTTGAAATCAAGTTATATCAAGTATTATAGAGAGTTCGACAAAAACTCGTCTTGGTGCCGATGGCGTAGTTATCTACAACTTTTTCGGCTCTCATAACGATTGATACAAATATCAATCAATTTATTAAAGTATATCACAATAAAAAATAAAAGCAAGACCTTTTATTTAATAAAATTTTTAATTTTTCTAAGTCTTTCACCTTATTTTATTTTTTTAACAATAAATTTCTAACTTATATTTTTTTATAATTACTTTCTTGAATAATTTTTATTACTTCTGGTAATTCTTCTAAACCGATTTTCTTTCCCATATGTCCTATTCCAGAAATAAGTACTGGCTTAGAATCAACAACTGAAGAGTATTCTTCTAATATCTTAAATGGTACAATATGATCATTATCACTATATATAGAATATTTTTCATTTATTAAATTTACATTTTTACTTTTTTCTTCATCACTAATTTTTAAAGGTTTGATAACTTGATTTAAAACATCTTTGCCTTCAACATAAAATGGCTCTGCAAATCCAGCTAAACTTATATAAAGACCTATATTCATATTGTTTTTACAAATATATTTTATAAACATTGGATTTCCAATAGAATGTGCAACTACAATTAAATCTTCATTCATTATGTTTCTATACATATCAAATACTTTAAAATAAGCACTTATATTTATTTCCTCTCTTACTGTAAAATTGGGAATTATAACATTATACCCTTGTGCTTCTAATTCTTTTTGGAAATAATAAAAGATTTTTGGTATTCCATTAAATCCATGAATTAACAATACATTTTTTCTCTTATTCATATTCTCCCCCTTACGTTCTAACATTTTAATTTTATTATACAATTTATTGTAATTTTATGCAATAATTTTACTTTATTTGATGAATATAATACATAGCAATTTTTAATTTCTCTATACATATTATATCAATCAAAATAATTAAAACATAAACTATAAGTAAGCACTTGACATATAAAGACCGTTTGATACTTAACAAACGGTCTTTATATTCACAGTTGCATAACAAACGATTGTTTTTCATGTTCTACAAAACCTATCTTTTTAAGAAATATTCTAGCATTTACATTTCCTGGTAGAACAGAACCATAAAGAAAATTTATATTTCTTCTTTGGGAGTATTCCTTTATATTTTTGACTAATAATGATCCAATTCCATACTTCTGATATTTTTCTAATACAAATATCTCCCTAATAATAAATGTTTCTTTATTGTCAAAATATTCTTCCTCATAAGATAAACTTGCAAATGCTATCATCTTATCTTTTAAAGTAGCAATAAAATATGGATAATCATCATCAGAATCAGATACATCATCAAGCAACATCCCCTCTGAAAAACCTGGTTCGTATTTATCCATCTGTGCCAGAAATTCTCTTTGTAATTCTAAAAACCGTTCGTTATCATCATCTTCCTGAAGTCTTCTAATTATAAACTCCATATTTACACCTCCAAAAAAATTTTTACTAGGTTGATAGGGTTAAAAGTAAACACGAAGTTTACCTAGATAAAGGCATTTAGCACTTAATCAATTTTTATTATACAGTATTTTATATAAAATTGCAAATTTTAGGGGCTGACTGATATAAAATAATAACTTTTGTAAATTATTCGCTTTTAACAACTTTTATACATAAATCAATTCACTAAAAACAAATTCTTCTGCTTGAGACTTAATAGAGTTCATAGTACCAAACCAATAAAGCATATCTGTATTTTTCATATCTTCAGTCAAATCGCTTTTAGCTTTCAACTCACTAATAATCTGTTGAACTCTATTATCTGCTATTTCTTGTGTTTCTTTCAAATGTGTATTTAATGTTCCATCCATTAGCATTATAGTATAATCAGCTTTTTTATGTTCTTTCAAATATTTTAGTCTCATTCTTCCATATTTATTTAAAGTGATTTTTTCTTGTTTAGGCATTGCTAGGTTTGGTATATAATAATCTCCCTGCAAATGATATTCAATACCTGTTCTTTCATCTATTTTAGTTTTTGGTAATTCATTATTCATAGCTTTTTTCCTCCTTTTAAAATCTGGTATCATTATTTTTCTTTTTATTCTTTGTTTGCTTGTTTTCATCTGGTATAGTTA
>CARBKU010000197.1 GCA_948946035.1 uncultured Clostridia bacterium | reverse complement strand
AAAAAAGCATTATCTAGTAACAAACGAAACTTAAATTTATATTAGTACTTGTATTTTTGGAAAAAAAAGTATATAATTGAACAAATTAAAGATAGGAGATGATTACATGAAAGTAAGTAAAGAAGAAATTTTACATATTGCTAAACTAGCTAATTTAACAATAGAAGAGAATGAAATAGATTCATACATTCTAAATTTGCAAGACATTCTAAATTTTGCAAATATAGTAAATAATGCTCCAGTTGATAAATTAGATATCACAGTAGGTAGCAATGAAACAAAAAATATATTTAGAAAAGATGAAATAAAAATATTTGAAGATAATAAAAGTTTATTACAAAATGCACCAACACAAGAACAAAATATGTTTAAAATACCAAAGGTTATAAATTAGATTTAAAGACAGATATAAATATTGATAAGAAAAAAATTAAGGAGGAAGGCATAATGGATGTTACAGAATTAACAGTTCATGAATTGCAAGAAAAGTTAAAAAATAAAGAATTAACAATAACACAGATAACAGACTCATATATAGACAAAATACAAGAAAAAGAAAAAGATGTACAAGCTTTTGTAACAGTATTAAAAGAAGAAGCAAAAAAACAAGCACAAGAGATTGAAGAAAAAGTAAATAAAGGAGAAATTACAGGAGAACTAGCTGGAATGCCAATAGGAATAAAAGATAATATGTGTACAAAAGGAGTAAAAACAACATGTAGTTCAAAAATGTTAGAAAACTTTGTTGCTCCATATAATGCAACAGTAATTGAAAAATTAGATAAAGAAAATATAATTAATCTAGGAAAATTGAATATGGATGAATTTGCAATGGGAGGATCTACTGAATACTCATATTTTAAAAAGACAAAAAATCCATGGAATCTAAACAAAGTTCCAGGAGGATCATCAGGAGGTTCAGCAGCAGCAGTTGCAGCAAATTTAGTACCATGGGCACTAGGATCAGATACAGGAGGATCTATAAGACAACCATCTAGTTTTTGTGGTGTAGTAGGGTTAAAACCAACATATGGATTAGTATCAAGATATGGATTAGTAGCATTTGCATCATCACTTGACCAAATAGGTCCAATCACAAAAGACGTAAGAGATAGTGCAATACTTTTAAATATAATAGCTGGTCATGACGAAAAAGATACCACATCAAGTAATCGAGAAAAAGTAGATTACACAAAATGTCTAAAAAATGATGTGAAGGGGCTAAAGATAGGTGTACCAAAAGAATTCTTTGGAGAAGGAATTAATCAAGAAGTAAAAGAAAACTTACAAAAAGCAATAGAAAAATATAAAAAGTTAGGCGCAGAAGTAGAAGAATTTTCATTAGATATTGCACAATACTCATTAGCAAGTTATTACATCATAGGATGTGCAGAAGCAAGTTCAAATTTAGGAAGATTTGATGGAATTCGTTATGGATATAGAACACAAGAATTTAATAATTTAAAAGAACTGTACAAAAAGTCAAGAAGTGAAGGATTTGGTGCAGAAGTAAAAAGAAGAATCATTTTAGGAACATATGTATTATCATCAGGATATTACGATGCATACTACAAAAAAGCACAACAAGTTCGTACATTAGTAATAAACGAATTTAACAAAGGATTTGAAAAATATGATGTAATAGCAACACCAACATCACCAACAGTTGCTTTTGATATAGGTTCAAAATCAAACAGTCCATTGGAAATGTATTTAGCAGATATATGTACAGTATCAGTAAACATAGCAGGACTTCCAGGAATATCAATACCATGTGGAGTAGATAACCAAGGAATGCCAATAGGAATACAATTAATTGGAAATAAATTCTGTGAAGAAACAATACTAAATGCAGCATACACTTTAGAGCAAGAAATTAAATTTAGAGAAAACTATAAACCAGAATTTAAAAAATAAGAATAGCGATGATTTTGTAGACAGAGGAAAAAATCATCGAAAGAGGAGGAGAATATATAATGTCAAGAGAAGATTATGAAGTGGTAATAGGGCTAGAAGTACATGCAGAGTTATCTACAAAAACAAAAATATTTTGTTCTTGTCCAACTGAGTTTGGTGGAGCTCCTAATACACATACATGTCCAATTTGTATGGCTATGCCTGGAACTTTACCAGTTTTAAATGAGAAAGTTGTAGAATATGCTGTAAAGGCTGGTCTTGCTACTAATTGTGAGATTGCAAGAGATAGCAAAAATGATAGAAAAAATTATTTTTATCCAGATCTTCCAAAGTCATATCAAATTTCACAATTTGATAAGCCACTTTGTGAGCATGGGTATGTAGAAATAGATACAAAAGATGGAAAGAAAAAGATTAGAATAACTAGAATTCATATTGAAGAAGATGCAGGAAAATTAAATCATGATGAATTTGGAGGAGGAAGCTTAGTAGATTTAAATAGAGCAGGTGTACCTTTAATTGAAACTGTTTCTGAACCAGATATTTCTAGTGCAGAAGAGGCTGAAAGTTATTTAAGAAAGTTAAAGTCTATATTTGAGTATATAGAAGTATCTGACTGTAAAATGCAAGAAGGTTCTTTAAGAGCAGATGTTAATGTTTCTGTACGTAAAAAAGGAGATGAAAAGCTTGGTACTCGTACAGAAATGAAAAATATGAACTCTTTTAGAAGTATTGTAAGAGCAATTGAGTATGAAGTTGATAGACAAATTGATGTTATAGAGGATGGAGGAGTAATTGAGCAAGAAACATTAAGATGGGATGATGTTTCTGGAAAAACTTTTCCAATGAGAGATAAAGAAGATGCTCAAGATTATCGTTATTTCCCTGATCCAGATTTAGTTGCAATTAAACTTTCAGATGAATATATAGAAAATATAAAAAATACACTTCCTGAATTACCAGAAAGTAGAAAACAAAGATATTTAGAAGAATATAATTTATCAGAAAAAGACGCTAAATTAATAACATCTTCAAAATATTTATCAGATTTATTTGAAGAAGCAATTAAAGTATGTAATAATCCTAAAGCTGTAAATAACTGGATTATTTCTGATATTTCAAGAATATTAAATGAGACAGAGACAGAACCAAGTGAAATACCATTTAATAGTGAGCAATTAGGAAAATTAGTTATTTTAATTGATAAAGGAACAATTAGTTCAAGTATAGGAAAAAAAGTCCTTAATGAATTATTTGAAAACCCTAGAGATCCAGAAGAAATTATAAAAGAAAAGGGTTGGATACAAATTTCAGATGAAGGAGCAATAAAAGAGGTTGTTTTAAAAATATTGGAGGCAAATCCACAGTCTATAGCTGATTATAAAGGTGGAAAAGATAAAGCATTAGGATTTTTAGTTGGGCAAGCTATGAAAGAAACAAAGGGAAAAGCAAATCCACAAATGTTGAATAAAATGTTTTTGGAAGAATTAAACAAATAAAAAAAGTCTGCTATGAAGCAGATTTTTTTATATTAGTTGTTTTTTTATTCCTTCAATAGTAAATCCACAAATTATAAATTCAATTCCAAATATTAAACTTAATTTAAAT
>CARBKU010000196.1 GCA_948946035.1 uncultured Clostridia bacterium | reverse complement strand
ACTAAGAAAAATAAAAAAATTTACATAACAGACTTGAAAAAATATGTCTAAATATGGTATATTATAATAAGTGAAAACAAGGGGGGAAAATAAATGAAATATGAATTAATAGGAGAAACAGTTCCAGCAGTTGAAGTAACATTAAATCAAGGAGAATCAATGGTATCACAAAATGGTGGAATGTCATGGCAATCAGAAGGAATAAAAATGTCTACAAACACAAATGGTGGTATAATGAAAGGTCTAGGAAGAATGCTAGCAGGAGAATCTATCTTTATGAATAATTATACATCTGAAAAAGATGGAGCAAAGATTGCATTTGCATCTACTGTACCAGGAAAAATAATGGCATTAAAACTAGAAGATTATCCAAATGGAGTAACAATGCAAAAAGGAGCATTTTTATGTAGTGAACCAACAGTTGACTTAAAGATGGAATTTACAAAGAAATTTTCAAGTGGACTATTTGGAGGAGAAGGTTTCATTTTACAAAAAGCTACAGGAACAGGAACAGTATTTATAGAAATCGATGGAGATGCTATAGTTAAAGATTTACAACCAGGAGAAGTGATAAAAGTTGATACTGGTAATGTTGTAGCATTTGAAAAAGGTATTTCATATGAAATTGAAACTGTAAAAGGTTTGAAAAACATATTCTTAGGAGGAGAAGGTCTATTTTTAACAAAATTAGTTGGACCTGGAAAAGTAATTATTCAAACTCAAAACTTTAATGACTTTGCAGGAAGAATTTTAAGCAGAATGCCAAGATAGAAATTTTAAGAAAGCATTATTAAGTGAAATTAGAAACGTACATTATTTTAAAATAATGATTAACGAACAACACTATAAAAAGTGTTGTCTTTTTCTTGAAAAGAACAAAAAAAGGAGGAAGAAAATTGGAAAAAGAAGAAAACATATTAGGACAAGAAAAAATAGGAAAGCTAATAAGAAAATTTTCTATTCCATGCATTATATCATTATTAGTAAATTCCCTATACAATATAGTTGACCAAATATTTATTGGATGGGGAGTTGGTTACATAGGAAATGGAGCAACAAATATTGTATTTCCATTAACAATAATATGTTTATCATTTGCACTAATGTATGGTGATGGTTCATCAGCATATTTAAGTTTGAAATTAGGAGAAAAGAAAAAGGAAGAAGCAGCAAAGGGAGTAGGAAATGGAATAATATTATCAGTTATATCATCTATAATATTTTTTATAATTTCATTAATATTTTTACCACAAATATTAAATATATTTGGGTGTACTGATGCATTAAGAGATTATGCTATAAAATATGGAAGAATTATATCAATAGGACTTCCATTTATGGTAATAGGAACAACATTAAACTCTATTATTAGAGCAGATGGTAACCCAAAATATGCAATGACATCTATGGTATTAGGGGCAGTTTTAAATACAATATTAGACCCTATATTTATATTTGTATTAAAAATGGGAGTTGAAGGAGCAGCTATAGCTACTATATTAAGTCAATTTGTTACGTTTTTATTAAACGTGTTATATATCAAAAAATTTAAATCTATAAAAATAAGTAGAGATACATTAAAAATAAAACTAAGTATAGCAAAAAGAGTATCAATATTAGGAATTAGCAGTTTTATTACACAGATGAGTTTTGTATTTGTAATGGCTACTGAAAATAATTTACTTGGTAAATATGGAGGGGAATCTAAATTTGGATCAGAAGTACCAATTACAGTTATTGGAATTGTAATGAAGATTAGCCAAATTTTAAATAGTATAATTATTGGCATTGCAGCAGGAGCACAACCAATATTTGGATATAATTATGGTGCAAAAAAATTTGACAGAGTAAAAACAACATTAAAAATAGTATTAGGAGTAAGTGTAATAATAAGTACATTTGCATTTATATTATTCCAAACAATACCAGATAAATTAATATCACTGTTTGGTAGTGGTGATGAAAATTATATGGAATTTGCATGTTTAGCCTTTAAAACGTATTTATTATTAACAATTTGTAATGGGGTTCAAATGCCAACAGGTATATTCTTCCAAGCAATAGGGAAAAGCATTAAAAGTGCAGTATTATCATTATCAAGACAAATAGTATTTTTAATACCTGCAATGATTGTATTAAGTAGTGCTTATGGAATAATGGGAATATTATACGCTGGACCAGTTGCAGATGGAGCAGCATTCGTTATTGCAATATTACTACTATTTTTGGAAATAAAATTATTAAAAAATAATAAAATTGAAAATAAAGAAGTAATAGAAAATATAAAAACAACAAGTCAATTAGATAAACATGTTATAATTACAATTTCAAGGGAATATGGTTCAGGAGGAAGATATATAGGTAAGTTAGTTGCAGAAAAATTAGGAATAAATTTGTATGATAAGGAATTTATTACTAAAGTAGCAGAAGAAACAGGGCTTTCAAAAGAATATATTGAAGATAATGAACAAAAAAGAGATGTTTTGTCTGTTCTTAATAATGGATATTATTGTGGTTTAAATAATGCAGATGAACTTTTTATTAAAGAAGCAGAATTAGTAAAAGAGATAGCAACAAAAGAGTCTTGTGTTATTATTGGTAGATGTGCAGATTTTATTTTAAAAGATAGAGATGATGTGATTAAAATTTTTGTTTATAGTGATATGGAAGATAAAGTAAAAAGGGCTACTCAAATTTATGGATTAGATAAAGAAAAGGCTAAAAAGGAAATTAAAAGAATTGATAAGCTAAGAGCAAATCACTATAAGTATTATACTGAAAAGGAATGGAATGATAATGCGAATTATGATATTTGTATTAATAGTGATTCTTTGGGCGTAGAAAAATCAGCTGATTTAATTTGTGAAATAGTTTCTAATGTAAACCAATTAATCAAATAGAGTATTTTACTATAAAAGCAAAGTATTATGGCAATTGCTAAAAAATCTTATAAAAAATTTTAAGCGACTGCCATAGCAAAGTATAAAAAATTGACAAATGGGTATATAATTAAATATAATATAATATAATTTAAATTTAGAAATGAGATGAAAATATGGAAAGAATAAAATTGCAAGATAGAGTATTGCCCATATACACAAAAGGAGAAGAAATATTTAATATGACATCACATATTGTAGGTGGAGTATTAGGAATAGTTGCTTTAGTATTATGTGTTGTATTTGCAGCAATTCATGGAAACACATATGGAGTAGTAAGTGGAGCAATTTATGGCACAACAATGATAATTCTATATACAATGTCTAGTATCTATCATGGATTAAGTCCAAAAAGAAATTCAAAAAAAGTATTTCAAGTATTAGACCATTGTTCAATATTTTTATTAATAGCAGGTTCATATACGCCATTTGCTTTGTGTACAATAAGACAAGTAGATGTAGCATCAGGATGGATGATTTTTGGTGTAATTTGGATATTAGCAATATTAGGAATAGTATTAAATTCAATAGATATAAAAAAGTTTAGAGTTTTTTCAATGATATGTTATTTACTAATGGGCTGGTGTATTAT
>CARBKU010000195.1:2196-3542 GCA_948946035.1 uncultured Clostridia bacterium | reverse complement strand
AAAAACTTATTAAATGTATGGAAAATAGAATTAAACAAATTTTAAATTATGTACCAGGAGAACATTATGAAGCAGTAGAAAAAGATATTGATGACTTTCTATTTGATCATGTATTAAGTCTAGCTGAATTTTGGAATAATAGATACTATAAAATTGGTTTTTCTGATGGGTTAAGAGTAAAAAAAGAAGTAGAACAAAGTCTGGAGGGATTAACTGATGGATAAAGTATTAGATAGTTTTATGAATGAAACAAACAACTTATTCTCTGAATTTATAGGCAAACGCATAAGAAAAAATCTTGAAAATAGGGAAGATTATTTAGAATTAAAAACAAAAAGAAATAAGATTTATGAAGAATTTCCTGGAATAAGAAACTTTATAGAAGATGGCGAACCAATGAATTTCGGACAAAAGGAAGCAGATGCATTCTATGAAATAGTAAGTATAAGTGAAGAAATGAGAAATTTAGAAACAAGAGAAGTTTTTAAACTTGGAGCAAAAGAAGCATATATCTTTTTTGAAGAACAAGATATGTTAAATATTTAATATGTTAAGGGCAATTTAATTATTGCTCTTTTTTATTTTTTAAGAAAAGGAAGGTGCAAATTAAATGGAAGAAAATGATAAATTATTATTAAAACTTGAGCAAGAACTTAAAGATTTTAAAGAAGAAATAAAAGCATTAGGAGTAGATTATGCTATTGATAAAGCATATGAATTAACTGTTAAACAAGAAGTAATAGACTGTATTATGTATGATAATTCTTTATCAAAAGAACAACGAAAAGCCTTATTATCATCAGACCATTTATTAGAACAATTCTATGATGAGTGGTTAAGTGCAGATGGTAATTTAAGAGAACATTTAAATTATTCAGTTGATAAAACAATTAATTATATTACAGATGATTACAAGAAAGATAAAGTAAAAACCAAAAATGATGCACGATAAGGAGGAAGTTTATGAGAGATTTTATTCCTCCAGAATTACTTAATAAAGCAAAAGAAATGGATTTATTAACTTATTTAATAAATTTTAATCCAAGTGAATTGGTAAAAATAACTCAAGATACTTATTCAACAAAAACACATGACAGTTTAATTATAAGTAATAACTTATGGCACAGATTTTCAACTAATGAAGGTGGTAAAACTGCACTTGATTATCTAATTAAAGTAGAAGGATATTCATTACAAGAAGCAGCAAGAATTATATTAAATAATCAAAATGTAGAAATAAAACAAATACCTAAAATACCTAATCAAGTTCAAAAAAAGATAGTTATTCCTATTAGAAATAAAGATAATAGAATAGCAATAGAATATCTTAAAAATCGTGGTATTGA
>CARBKU010000195.1:0-2186 GCA_948946035.1 uncultured Clostridia bacterium | reverse complement strand
GTATTGATAATAAGTTGCTATATCAAGAAGAAAAAACAAACAATGTTGTTTTTATAGGCTATGATAATAATCATAATATTAAATATGCAGGGTGTAGATCTACTGGAGAAAAAAGAATAATGAAAGATGCCAAAGGTAGCACAAAAGAATATTCTTTTAGACTGTTATCAGAAACAAATAGAGATTCAATTCATTTATTTGAAAGTTCAATAGATTTACTTTCTTATGCTACATTATTAAAAATAAGAGGTTATGATTGGCATAATCAAAATCTTATTGCACTTGCAGGAGTGTACCAACCTGCAAACAAAATAGAACAAAGTAAAGTACCTATAACGGTACTTAATTTTTTAAATAATAATCAAAACATTAAACAAATAGTTATACATTTTGATAATGATAGAGCTGGTAGAGATGCAACAAAAGCATTCATTATAGGGTTAAATAATAAGTACGATATATACGATATACATGCTCCTTATGGTAAAGATATAAATGACTATTTATGCTATAAATTAGGACTAAAAAACAGAAAACAAATTGAAGTTTATAAAACTTATAAAGTAAAAAACAATTTTGTTAGAGAATAAAAAGTGGGGGAGTTTTGCAGATAAAAAGTTGATTTATTGTCCTAGCAAGCACTGAATTTGGGGACTCGAAAATCGAGCCTTCAAATTCTATACAATGGGGCAAGCCCCAATCCCCATTTTAGAAAGGAGTGAAACATGAGAGAAAGAAATTTAGAGTTTCATATTAGATTAAATGACATAGAAAATGACAAGCTAGAAGAACTGTCATTAAAATCTAAAAAGACGAAATCAGAAGTGATAAGAAATTTGATATTAGAAAAAGAGATTAAGGAAAAACCTGGTTATGAATTTTATCAAGTTATGAATCAACTTTCTAAAATAGGAGTTAATTTAAATCAAATCGCTTATAGAGCAAATAAAAATAACGACATAAATGAAGAATACTATAAAGAACTTGCCAATGAATGGCAAGAATTTTCAAGACAAGTAAAAAGCAAATTTTTGTAGGGGGGTGGTAATTTGGCAACAACAAAAATTTGGAAAGTAATAAAGAGAATGGATCATGTAATAGATTATGCAGCTAATAAAAATAAAACAAAAATTGAAATAAAAAATTATGAAATGTATGTAGATGATTTAAGAGATGTAATTGACTATGCAAGAAATTCAGATAAAACAGAAGAAGAATATTTTGTAACAGGAATAAATTGTGAGCCACAATCTGCTTATGAAGAAATGCAAGATGTAAAAATGTATTATAACAAACAAGACAAGATATTAGCATTTCATGCTTATCAGTCATTTCCAAAAGGAGAACTTACTCCAGAACTTGCACATAAAATTGGTGTTGAGTTAGCACACGAAATATGGGGAGATAGATTTCAAGTTATAGTTACAACACATCTTAATACAAATTGTCTGCATAATCATTTTGTGGTTAATTCTGTTTCATATAAAGATGGTTATAAATATTATGATACTCATAGTAGCTATGCAAGAATAAGACATATTTCTGATGAACTTTGTATGGAATATGGTTTGAGTGTATTAGAAGAAAAGCCAACTAAAAAAACAAAAATAAATTATGAACACTTTTACGAAAAATCTAAATATACTAATAACTATGAGATAAATGCTAAACGAGATATTGATTTAGCAATAAGACAAGCATATTCTTTTGATGATTTTATTTATCTTATGAAAAAATTAGATTATAAAATTATATTTAGAGCTAATAAAATTAGTATAAAACATAATAACTATAATAGAAATATTAGAATAGAAAGAAGATTCGGAGAAGAATATTCTATTGATAATATTAGAAAAAGAATTATTGAAGAGGAAGCTATAAGAGTTCCTTTTATCGAAGATTATTATAGAAAAGTAAAATATCCTTTTGCTAAAAGGCATAAACGAGCCAAAGCAAAAGGATTTGTTGCTTTATATTATCACTATTGCTATTTGTTGAAAGTATTTCCAGATATTCCTCAACAAAGATTACCTACATCTATTCGAGCAGATGTTGCTAGGATGAATGAATTATCTGAAGAAGCAAAATTGCTTTCAAAATATAAATTAAAAACAGTAACTGACTTGCAAGATTTTATTAGTGAAACACAATTTAAAATAAGTACATTAAGTAGTGATAGAGAAAGA
>CARBKU010000194.1 GCA_948946035.1 uncultured Clostridia bacterium | reverse complement strand
ATTTCGATAATTTAGATTTTAGCTTTAGTGGAATAAAAACAGCAGTAATAAATTTACATCACAAAAATCCAGATATAAATAAAGCTGATTTATGTGCAAGTTTTGAAAAAACAATAAAAGAAACTTTAGTAGAAAATGTAAGAAAGGCTATAAGTCAAACAAATATAAAAGTAGTAACACTAGCAGGAGGAGTTTCAGCAAATAAGTATATTAGAAATGAGTTTTTAAATTTAGAAAAAGAAGGAATAGAAGTATATATGCCAGATTTAAAACTATGTACAGATAATGCAGCTATGATAGCATCTGCTGGATATTATAATTATATTTTTGGAAAAAGAGATAATATGAATTTAAATGCAATACCAAATTTAAAATTATAGCAAAGGAGAAATAAATGGCAATTTTTATTATAGGTGACCTACATTTATCCTTTTACGAAAAAAAGCCAATGAGTATATTTGGAGATAATTGGGATAAACATGAAGAAAAAATAAAAAAAGATTGGGAAGAAAAAGTAAACCAAGATGATTTAGTAGTTTTACCAGGTGATTTTTCATGGTCTACTTATTTAAAAGATACATACGAAGACTTTAAATATTTAAACAATTTACCAGGAAAAAAGCTACTATTAAAAGGAAATCATGATTATTGGTGGACAACAATTACAAGTATGAAAAACTACTTAAAAGAAAACAATTTTAACAATATAGATTTTCTTCATAACAGTGCTTATGAGTATGAAAACAAAGTATTTGCAGGAACAAGAGGCTGGACCCAAACAGAAAATAGTGAAGATATAAAATTAGTACAAAGAGAGGCTCAAAGGTTAGAATTATCAATAATAGATGGAATAAAAAAATGGGGGACAGAAAAAGAAATAATTGTATTAATGCATTTTCCTCCAATAACACAAAATAATATATGGCAGAATAAAGAAAACAGTTTTATAAAAATTATGAATAAATACAAAATACAAAAGTGTTATTATGGTCATTTACATGGTGGGTCAATAAAAGAGGCAATAGAAGGAAATCACTTTGGAATAGAATTTAAATTAGTAAGTTGTGATGGATTAAATTTTAAACTATTAAAAATATAGAATTTATTTGTTAGCATAGCTAAAAAATGAATAACTAAATGTTAAACTTCGAACTTCTAATAATTTAATAAATAATTAAGAAATTATAAAAAGAGATAAAATGCAAGGAGAAGATATGGATTTAAATAAAGATGTCAAATATGTTAAAGGTGTAGGGCCAAATAGAGTAAAGCTATTAAACAAAATTGGTATTTTTACATTAAAAGATTTAATTACATATTATCCAAGAACATATGAAGATAGAAGTAAGCCAAAAAACATTTGTGAATGCATAAATGGTCAAGAAGCTTTAATAGAAGGAATTGTTTGTAGTAAATTGTCTGAAACTAGAATGCCAAATAAAACTATGCAAAAGTTAGTAATTAGAGATGAAACAATGTCTGCAACAATAATATGGTTTAACCAAAGTTATTTAAAAAACAAATTTATTGTTGGAAAGAAATATAGATTTTATGGAAAAATAAATAATCAATATGGTAAAATAAATATGACATCACCAGTATTTGATGATATAGATAAATCTAAAAATACAGGAAGAATTGTGCCAATATATCCTTTAACATTTAGTTTATCACAAAATGTACTAAGAAAAATTATAGAAGCGGGATTAGAAGAAGTAATAGGAGAATTAGAAGAAACTTTACCAAATTATATAATAAATGAATACAAATTCGAAGAAATAAACAAAGCAATAAAAAATATTCACTTTCCACAAGAATTTAAAGATTTTGAAAATGCACGAAAAAGATTAGCATTTGAGGAATTGTTTTCTGTTCAATTAGCATTATTAGAATTAAAAAATAGTTACATAACAGAAGAAAAAGGAATACAATTTGATAAAAATGCTAAAATGTCAGATATTATAAATAGATTGCCATTTAAATTGACAAAAGCACAATTACGAGTATTAGAAGAAATTGATAATAATATGGAATCAGAAAAATCAATGAATAGACTTTTACAAGGAGATGTAGGGTCAGGGAAAACAGTAGTTGCAATGTGTGCTGCATATAAAGCTGTTAAATCTGGATATCAAGCTGCAATTATGGCACCAACTGCAATACTTGCAACACAACATCTTGAAAACTTTAAGAAAATATTAGAAGAACAAAATATAAAATGTGAACTACTTATTTCTAGTATTACTAAAAAGAATAAAGAGAATTTATTAGAAAGATTAAAAAATGATGAAATTGATATTTTAATTGGAACACATTCATTAATAGAAGAAAATGTGGAGTTCAAAAAACTAGGCTTAGTTGTAACTGATGAACAACATAGATTTGGTGTAAAACAAAGAACTAAAATAGTAGAAAAAGGACAAAATCCAGATGTATTAGTAATGACTGCTACACCTATACCAAGAACTTTAGCACTAATACTTTATGGAGATTTGGATATTTCTATAATTGATGAATTGCCACCAAATAGGAAAAAGGTAGAAACTTTTGCAGTGGGAAAAAATATGACAGATAGGATAAACGCTTTTATAAAAAAGCAAATAGAGCAGGGGAGACAAGCATATATTGTGTGTCCTCTTGTTGAGGAAAACGAAGAATCTGACTTAAAGTCAGTAGAAGAAATTTATGAAGTATATAATACACAGGTATTTCCACAGTATAGAGTTGAATATATTCATGGGAAAATGAAACAAAAAGATAAAGATTTTATTATGCAAGAGTTTAAAGAGGGAAAAATAAATATTTTAATATCTACAACAGTAATAGAAGTAGGTGTGGATGTTCCAAATAGTAATATTATGGTTATAGAAAATGCAGAAAGATTTGGATTGGCTCGGATTACATCAATTGAGAGGTAGAGTTGGAAGAGGTGAATTTGAATCTTATTGTGTTTTAAAGTTTGAGGGGAAAAGTAAGACTGTAAGAGAACGAATGAAGGTAATGTGTAGTACAAATGATGGATTTGTTATATCTGAAAAGGACTTGGAACTTAGAGGGGCAGGTGATTTTTTTGGAACTATGCAACATGGTTTGCCAGAGTTTAAAATAGCAAATTTGTTTGAGGATATTCCTATTTTAAAATTAGCTCAGTTGGTTGCAAATAAGGTTATTGAGGATGACCCTAAGTTAGAGAAAGAACAAAATTTTAAGCTTAGAACTTTGATTAATGATAAGTTTGCAAGTAGGATTGAAATATAATGCTTTTTTGATAAATCACAAGATTTATCAAAGCAATTAAATTTATCTTTACATATATGATAAATATTAACTAAGGAGGAGTGAAAATGAAAATTTTAATTTCAATATTGCCTATTATAATTACATCTCTATACATTTACATAAAGAATTATAAATTTGACAATAAAAGGCAATTATTAAAGTATATAGTATTTGGAGTGTTTTCAGTAATTTTAACCATTTTACTAGGTAATGTATTAATTATTCTTATACCTATATTAAAATATATTTCTATTTATGAAGGCTATCTATTATTTA
>CARBKU010000193.1 GCA_948946035.1 uncultured Clostridia bacterium | reverse complement strand
GATAGAAGCAATATTAAAACTATCAAAAATAGACAGTAACTCAATTAATTTTATAGAAAAAGAAGTAACTATAAAAGAAATAATTTTAGAAGCGGTAAAAAATGTTGCAATAATTAGTGAACTAAAAGACATAAATATAAATATAGCTGGAAATGATACAGATAAACTAATTTGTGATGTAAAATGGCAAGTGGAGGCAATAACAAATATATTAAAGAACTGTATAGAACATTCAACTAATAAGGGTAAAATAAATATTAAATATGAACAAAATAATGTATATTGTAAAATTGAAATAAGAGATTTTGGAACAGGTATGGATAAACAAGATGTATCACATGTATTTGAAAGATTTTATAAAGGAAAAAATTCCTCAAATGAAAGTGTAGGTATTGGTCTAGCATTATCAAAATCTATTATAGAGAGTAATAATGGGTATATTGGAGTTGATTCAGAATTAGGAAAAGGAACAGTATTTACAATTAAGTATTTACAGAATAAATAATATTGAATATAAAGTTTGGAGGGATGAAAATACCTAAAATATATTGATGATTATTATAAAATAAATTAGAATAAAATTATATAAAAATATTTTTTAATGGAACAAATCACTTTTATCCTTAATATAATTTAATGATAGGAGTGATTTTTTATGGCCTATTCAGAGAGAGAACTAATTGCAAGAATGATTCAATGCGAAGCAGGAGGAGAAGGAGACAATGGAATGAAAGCAGTTGCAACAGTAATAATGAATCGTGTATATGTATCAGATGGTGAATATGCAAGAATATCACAAGGAGGAAGTATACGAAATATATTATTTCAACAAGGTCAATTTGACTGTAGTAGAGAAACAATTAGAAACCAATATAACGCACAAAACATTTATAATATGACACCAACTGAAGTTCATTATAATATAGCAGATTGGGCTTTATCAGGAAATAAATTAAACGAAATAGGAAATTGTCTTTGGTATTTAAACCCATTTAAACCTACTTGTAGCAATACATTTCCAAGTAATGGAACAGGAACATTTCATACAAGGCTAGGAGACCATTGTTTCTATAGGCCAACTCAAAGTTATTCGCAAACATAAATGAAAGGAGAATTAATAATGGAACCTTCAGAAGAAAAGGAATTTAACAAAAGAGAAAATAGGCAAGGGGAAAATATTATGCCAGAAATTTTAACAAACCCTATTTACACACCTGCATTTTTAAAAGAACAAATTGGTAAACTAATGAGAGTAGAATTTTTAATAGGTACAAACAATTTAGTAGATAGAATTGGGATTTTAGAAGATGTAGGGGCAAGTTACATATTACTTCGTTCATTTGAAAATGATAGTTTAGTTTATTGCGACATATATTCTATTAAATTTATTACTATTTCAACAACAGGAATTTATGGAAATATGAATAGTAGATATCACTATTATTAAATTGCTATTGGGGACATAAAATTTTGCCACTGGGGACAAAGAATTTTGGCAATAATTTATATAATCTACTCGCTCCCAAAGGTTTATAATTATATTTTCTTCTCTACTTTCCCATTCTAAAAATTCTAAAGAAAAGTTTTAAAAACTTTTCTAAGAATTTTTGAACGGTTACCCTGGAGTCGTTTCACAAAAATAGAATTATAAACCTTCTCGCGCTATTTAAAATATATTATATTGCTAAAATTCTCTGTCCCAGTGGCAAAATTTTATGTTCCAATAGCAATTTTATAATATTAATGTTATAATCTAGTTAAAATTGGAAAAAATAATATTTAGAAGTAAATTATAATATTATAATATTATAATAGAAAGGGTATTTTTATGTATGATGTTATAATAATAGGAGCTGGACCTGCTGGAATACCTGCAAGCTTATATACACAAAGAGCCAAAATAAAAACATTAATTTTATATAGTGATATATCAAGTTTAGAAAAGACAAATAAAATAGAAAATTATTATGGATTTAAAGAAGGAATTAATGGAAAAGATTTATATTTAGCAGGAATACAACAAGCCAAAAGTCTTGAAACAAAAATAGAAAAAGAAGAAGTTTTAAAAATTGAAAAGATAAATGATAAGTTTAATATTATTACAAATAAAAGCCAATATCAAACTTACACAGTAATATTAGCTACTGGAAGTAAAAAGAATAAACCTAAAATAAAAGGAATTGATGAATTAGAAGGAAAAGGTATTAGTTATTGTGCCATATGTGATGGATTTTTTTACAGAAACAAAAATGTAGTTGTATTAGGAAGTGGGCAATACGCAATATCTGAAACTAACGATTTAATTAATATAGTAAAAAGTGTAACAATATTAACAAATGGAGAAGTTCCTCCAGAAATAAGGGCAGATAATGTAGAGATAAATACAAAGAAAATAAAAGAAATAAATGGTAACGAAAAAGTAGACAATATAGAATTTATAGATGGTACAAAGATTAAAACAGATGGTGTATTTATAGCACATGGGATAGCAGGTAGTTTAGAGTTTGCCAAAAAGATAGGTGCATTTGAAAAAAATGGAACAATTTTAGTAAACGAAAAAATGGAAACAAATATAGAAGGGTTATATGCATGTGGAGATTGTACAGGTGGCTTATTGCAAATTTCCAAAGCAATTTATGAAGGAACTGTTGCAGGAATGCAAGTAATTAAATATTGTAAAAAAAGAAATAATTTATAAAAAGAAAGGATGATTTATATGGATATTTCAAAAATATCAAGTGAAAATTTTAGTAAGGAAGTTATAAATTCGGACAAGCCAGTATTAATAGACTTTTATGCTGACTGGTGTGGACCATGTAGAGCAATGTCTCCAATTGTTGAAGATATTGCTCAAGAGGTTTCTGGAAAGGTCAAAGTATTAAAAGTAAATGTGGATGAAGAAAACGAGTTAGCAGAAAAATACCAAATTTCTACAATTCCAACTCTTGTTTTAATTAAAAATGGAGAAGCTGTAAAAAATATTATTGGATTAAGAGATAAAAATGAATTATTAAGGTTTATTAATTCTAATATATAAGTAATTGATTCATATCATTTGGAATGTCGCTTTTAAATAACATAAGCTTTTTATTAATTGGATGTATTAACTCAATTTGATAGCTGTGTAGAGCTTGTCTACTTATTAAATTAGATTCTTTACCATAAAGTGAATCTCCTAATAATGGATGACCAATTGAAGAAAAATGCACTCTTATTTGATGAGTTCTACCAGTTTCTAATTGACATTTAATTAGTGAATATTCTTTAAATTCTTGCAATACTTTATAATGTGTTATGCAATTTTTTCCACTTTCATCAATACATCGTTCAATTATACTATTTGGTTTTCTAGCAATAGGTAAATCTATTTTTCCTACTTTTTGACTAAGAATACCTGAAACTAAACATATATATTCTTTTTTAAAAACCTTATTAACCATTTGTAGTGCAAACTGTTCTTGAATATATTCACATTTTGCAAAAATTACAACTCCAGAAGTATTTAAATCTAACCTATTAACAGGTCTTATTTTCTTTTTTAACCCTTTTTGGTCAAAATAAT
>CARBKU010000192.1 GCA_948946035.1 uncultured Clostridia bacterium | reverse complement strand
TGTTTCAAAAATCATATATTATAACCTGCTCTTGTAAAAAGTCGAAACTTAAATAAGAAAAATATTGAAAATATGGAAAAAAAGTAGTAAAATATTAATGTTTGAACTTATTGTATTAATAATATAAAAAAGAAAAGGAGAAAAAATGAAAAAAGTTGTATTTAACAATACAAACTTAGGAGAAAATGAAATAGAAAAGAGAGTTACAAAAGTTAGAGCAATAATAATAAATGAGAAAGGACAAGCATTAGTAGGACAATTTTCTGATGGTGCATACATATTTCCAGGAGGAAAACTAGATGATGGAGAATTAAAAGAAGAGGCATTACAAAGAGAAATATTTGAAGAAACAGGTATACAAATAGATATTTCAAAAATAGGCACCCCTTTTTTAGAGATATCAGCATATAATGCAAATTATCCAGATCCAAAAATGGGAAGAGAAGTTAACAAATTTACAAAAACAATATTTTATGAAATACACACAGATAAACAAGTAGAGCAAACAGGTCAATATTTAAGCGAAAGAGAAAAGAAAAGCAGATTTAATGTTAAACCTATGAATTTATCAATATTGCAATATTGGGCAGAGACTAATAATCCAGTAGACTATAGACAAAAAGTATTTAATCAAGAATTATTAACAGTTACAAGAGAATATGCAAGATACAAACAAGAAGAAAATGCTATAAAAAACGAAAGGTAGGAAAGAGAAAAATGGCAATATTATTACCAGGAGGAGCAGGGTACATAGGAAGTCATACTGCTGTAGAGTTATTAAAAGAAGGAAAAGAAATAATAATAATAGATAACTTTTCAAACAGTAAACCAGAAGTATTAAAAAAGATAAAACAAATAACAGGTAAAGATTTTAAATTTTATGAAATTGATTATTCAAATAAAGAAGAGCTAGAAAAAGTATTTAAAGAAAACAAAATAGAAGCTGTATTAAATTTTGCTGGATATAAAGCAGTAGGAGAATCTGTACAAAAACCAATTGAATATTATACAAATAATATTTCAGGATGTCTTGTGTTACTAGACACAATGAGAAAATATGGATGCAAAAAATTTATTTTTAGTTCTTCTGCAACAGTATATGGAGATCCAGAAATAATACCATTAACAGAAGAATGTAAAACAGGAGGAGTAACAAACCCATATGGTGCAACAAAATTGTATATAGAGCAAATATTAAAAGATACTTATACATCAGACAATACATGGGATATTTGTATATTAAGGTACTTTAATCCAGTAGGGGCACATGAAAGTGGACTAATTGGAGAAGAGCCACAAGGAATACCAAACAATTTAATGCCATATATTGTAAGAGTAGCATCAGGGAAATTAAAAGAATTATCTGTATTTGGAAATGACTACAATACACCTGATGGTACAGGAGTAAGAGATTACATACATGTTGTTGATTTAGCAAAAGGTCATGTATTAGCATTAGAAAAACTAGATAAAGAAGAAAATGGTATATATATATATAATTTAGGAACAGGAATAGGATATAGTGTATTAGACATGGTAAAATCATTTGAAAAAGCGACTGGAAAAAATGTACCATATAAAATTGCACCAAGAAGAGCAGGAGATATAGCAAGCTGTTATGCAGAACCTAAAAAAGCAAAAGAAGAATTAGGATGGGTTGCTAAAAAAACATTAGAGGATATGTGTAAAGACAGTTGGAATTATATAGAAAAAAATTAATAACAAATAAATTCAAAGATGAGGGAAAATTATAAATGAAAAACTTTAAACAAATAATTGCAAAACATATATCTAAAGCAATAAATATTGATGAACAAGAACTTTTAACATATATCGAAATACCTAAACATATGAATAATGGAGATTATGCATTTCCATGTTTTCGTCTTGCAAAAGAATTAAAAAAAGCACCACCTGTTATAGCAAATGAAATAAAAAAGAAAATTGAACAAGAAATAGGTCAAGTAGAAGAAATAGAAAAAGTTGAAATAGTTGGAGGATATCTAAATTTTTATATAGATAAAAAAGTTTTAACATCAGAAGTATTAAATGAAATAAATAAAAATGAGGAATATGGACAATCAAACATTGGAAATGGAAAAAATATTGTTATAGATTATTCAGCTCCAAATATTGCAAAACCATTTCATATAGGTCATTTACGTTCTACAGTAATTGGTGCAGCATTATATAATATATATAAAAAATTAGGATATAACACAATAGGAGTTAATTACTTAGGAGATTATGGAACTCAATTTGGTAAATTAATAGAAGGATATAAACTATGGGGAAAAGAGTACAACATAGATGAAGAACCTATAAATGAACTAACAAAAATATATATTAGAATAAATGATTTATGCAAAGAAGATGAAAGTGTATTACAAGCCTGTCGAGACAATTTTAAAAAACTAGAAGATGGAGACAAATATTGTACAGAAATATGGGAAAAATTTAGAACATTAAGTTTGCAAGAATTTAAAAAAGTATATGATTTGTTAGGAAGTAAATTTGATTCTTGGAATGGAGAATCATTTTATTCAGATAAAATGCAAGAAGTAATAGAAATATTAGAAAAAACAGGAAAATTAGAAGAATCACAAGGAGCAAAAATTATAGACTTAGAAAATGAAGAAATTAATACTCCATGCATAATTGTAAAATCAAATGGTTCTACAACATATGCTACAAGAGATTTAGCTGCTATTTTGTATAGAGCAAGAAATTATGACTTTGATAAAGCACTATATGTAACGTCATATGAACAAGTATTACATTTTAAACAAGTATTTAAAACAGCGAAATTATTAGGATTAGATGAAAAATATATAAATGGGTTAGAACATGTATCATTTGGAATGGTATTATTACCTTCAGGAAAAATGTCAACAAGAGAAGGAAATGTAATTAAATTAGAAGAATTATTAAATGAATCAATTGACAGAGCTAAAAAAATAATAGAACAAAAAAATCCAAATTTAGAAAACAAAGAAGATGTTGCAAAAAAAGTAGGAATAGGTGCAATAATATTTAATGATTTAGCAAATAATAGAGTAAAAGATGAAATATTTGACTGGGATGCTATATTAAATTTTCAAGGAGAAACAGGACCATATATCCAATATACATATGTTAGAACAAAAAGTGTTTTGGAAAAAATTGAACAAATTCCAAGTGTTGATCAAATAAATATAAATAATTTGTTAGATATGTATTCTCAAAAAATATTAAAAATAATATATAATTTTGAAGATATATTAATACAGGTTACAGAAAAAAACGAACCTTCAATTTTATCAAGATATTTATTAGATCTTTCAAAATCGTATAGTGTATTTTATAATGAAAATAAAATTATAGTAGATGATATAGAAATACAAAGTGCAAGAATTTACTTAACATATGCAGTAGGCAAAGTTTTAAAGATTGGTGCAAATTTACTTGGAATCGAAATGCCAAATAAAATGTAAAAATTTATAAATAAGTCTAAAAAAGGAAGAAAAAGTAAAAAAAATAAAGATATATACTGATAATATCAAAAAAATAAACTTTTTGAATAGAGCATAATCTAAACTTTATAG
>CARBKU010000191.1 GCA_948946035.1 uncultured Clostridia bacterium | reverse complement strand
ATTCAAATATGGCACAAATTATAAAATACCAAATAGAAACTAAAAAAGAACTAACTGAAAAAATAGATAAATATATATTACAAAACAATGTTGAGCATAAACAATTTGAATACAAAATTGCACAATTAGAATTAAAAAATCAATTATTAAGTTAAATCGCAAAAATAAAGCATAGATAAATATAGAAGAAATTTACTAGGTTTAATGTTAAGTAATATTATACTTCAAGTTACAATTCACAGCAAATCAAAAAATATCTGCTAATTAAAGATTAAATAATATATTAGCGAATTATTAATTAATGTGTTAGCTGTGAATTATAACTTTTTTTTATTTTATTTTTAAAATTCAAAAGTAAAGCTTGTAAATAAAAAATAATAATAGTATAATGTCAATATAATAATAAAAAGTGTAATATATGGAGGAATAAAAATGGCTGGTAGATATGCAAAAGATTATGATAAAGAGGTGCCAAGGGCATTTCAAGGAGAGTATGAAGAGGAAGTGCCAAGAACAATGAAAAAAAATAGCAGAAAGCAAGGTAAAAAAGGAAATAAAAGAGGGCTAAAAATATTCGGAAAAGTAGTATTAGTATTAGTTATTATATTAGCAATATTAGTTGGAATGGTATATTGGTTTATTCAGGATAAATTAGGTAAGATGCAACAAATAGACCTAAGTACAGAAGATTTAGGTGTATCAGCAGAAGCAGCAGCAAGTTTATCAGGATACCGTAATATAGCTATATTTGGTGTAGACAGTAGAAACAACAATTTAGAAAAAGGAAATAGAAGTGACTGTATTATTATTGCAAGTATAAATAATCAAACAAAAGATATAAAATTAATATCAGTATATAGAGATACATATGTAAAAATTGATGGGCATGGACTAGACAAAATAACACATGCATACTCATATGGTTCAGCACCACTTGCAATAAAAACATTAAATACAAATTTAGGTTTAAACATAAAAGAATTTGTAACAGTAAACTTTGATTCAGTTGCTGATGCAGTTGACAAATTAGGTGGAGTAACAATAAATATCGAGTCAAATGAAGAATTAAAATACTTAAACTCTTATATTGACGAAACTGCAAAAGTAACAGGAAAGTCAAATGCAAGAGTATCTTCAACAGGAAGACAAACTTTAAATGGTGTACAAGCCGTTGCATATTCAAGAATTAGATATACAGCAGGAGGAGACTATAAAAGAACAGAAAGAATGCGAACTGTAATAGAAGCAATGGCAAATAAATTGAAATCTAAGAGTATTGGAGAATTAAATAGTTTTGTTGACTTTATTTTACCAAAAGTATACACAAATATTTCAGCTGGAGATATATTTACATTAATGCCAAGTGCAACAAGCTTTAAGATAGGTCAAAGTATAGGATGGCCATATGAAACAAAAGGAATAACTTTAGACAGATGGTATGGTGTACCAGTTACGCTAGAAAGTAATGTATTAAAATTACATAAAGAAGCATTTGAAGATGAAGATTATACAATTTCAGACGAAATAAAAAATATAAGTAATAGCATTGTGTCTAAAACAGGATATAAAAAATAGTAAATAAAAATATGGTTAGAAAAGATTCTAATCATATTTTTATAGGAGATAAGATGAAAACAAATATATTAAGAATAATTTTAATTGTAATGTTATTAGGGACATTTTATATAATATTTGGTTTTTCAAGCCAAAATGGTGAAGAATCTAGTGGAGTAAGTAGAAAAGTAACAGAGATAATTGCAGAAAAAATATTAAGATTATCAGATAATGAAAAAGAAGAAGCTATGGATAGAATGGAAGGTGTTATAAGAAAAATTGCTCACTTTTCAATTTATACTTTAGTAGGACTACTTCTAATGGGGGTATTAAGTACGTATAATATTGATGAAATGAAAAAAATTTATATTACTATGGTAATAGGAATTATATATGCAACATCAGATGAAATTCATCAAAGCTTTATTCCAGGGAGATCTGCAAAACTAACAGATGTTATGATTGACACGATGGGAGTAGCTGTAGGAATGTGTTTAATATTACTTTTACTAAAAATAATAGTTGTTAAACATACGAAGAAAAACTGATTGACATAATATCTTAGGAGATGTTATAATACAAATGTAGGAAAAAATATTTGGGGTAATAGGGGGAAAAAATGAGTGTAAATGTTGAAAATACAGAAACATTGCATAATGAACAAGGAATTAATATTAATAAAAAATTAAATATCAAAGGAATATGTTATTTAGTAATTAAAAGAAGTGTTGATATAATATGTGCATTAATTGGATTAATTGTACTTATTCCAACGACTATTGCGATTTATATTATAAGAAAAATACTAAAAGAAGATGATGGTCCAATATTTTATGAACAATTAAGATATGGAAAAAACGGAAAACAATTTAGATTATATAAATTCAGATCAATGTGTACAAATGCTGATAAGAAATTAAAAGAATATCTAGAATCAAATCCAGAAGCAAAAAAAGAATTCGAAGAAAATCAAAAGCTACAAGATGACCCGAGAATAACAAAAATAGGGAAATTTTTACGTAAAACCTCTTTAGATGAATTGCCACAAGTATTAAATATATTGAATAATTCCATGACTATTATACGGACCTCGACCAGTGGTAGAAGGAGAAATTGAGAAGTATGGAATATATAAAAATAAGTTTTTAAGTGCAAAACCAGGATTAACTGGTTATTGGCAAGTAAATGGTAGAAGTAATACTACTTATGAAGAAAGAATAAAAATGGAATTATATTATATAGATAATAAATCACTTTTACTAGATATGAAAATATTTTTTAAAACATTTATTTCTGTAATAAAAAAAGAAGGTGCAATATAGTTTTAGTATATACAAATGATATAACAATTAAAAAGGAGAAAAAATGGAAGAAATAGATATTATAGAAGTATTTAAAATTGCTTGGAGAAAGAAGTTTCAAATAATACTAATTATATTAATATTTATAGTACTAGGTTACATATATACTACTAGATATGTGAAACCAGTATATACATCTTCTACAACACTAGTATTGGCATCAGCAAATGAACAAAAAGTAAACAATACATCATCAGTTGCTACAGAAGTTACAATTAATTCAAAATTAGTATCAACATATACTGAATTAATTAAAAGCAAGAACATTTTAGAAGAATCGATATCAAAGCTAGATATTAATATGGAAGCAGAAGATTTGAAAAAAAATATATCTGTTACTTCTATAACTAATACATCACTTATTGAGTTAAATGTAACAAATGAAAATCCAATAATTGCGAGTGAGATTGCAAATGAAATATCAAAAATTTTTATAGAAAAAATTTCAAAAATATATAATATAGAAAATGTTCAAATAGTAGATGAAGCAGAAATACCAATAAATCCATCAAATATCAATCATAAAAGAGATATAGTAATGTTTACATTAATTGGTGTAACTATATCAATTTTATATGTAATAATTGCAAATATGTTAGATACAACAATAAAATCAGTAGATGAATTAGAAAAAATGTTTAATGTACCAATATTAGCATCAATACCTATGAGC
>CARBKU010000190.1 GCA_948946035.1 uncultured Clostridia bacterium | reverse complement strand
CGAGATCTACACTCTTTCCCTACACGACGCTCTTCCGATCTCCTTGTATAATATGTTTTGCTAGTTTATTATACATTTCAAGCTTTAATTCGTCAATCATTTAAATTTAGAATATTTATAACTCAAATTTTTTAATAGTGCGAAAAGGGTTAAATTGTATATTTTAAAATGGTTCTGGGGTAACCGTTCAAAAATTCTTAAAAAAGTTTGTTAAAACTTTTTATTAGAATTTTTAGAATGGGACAAGTGCAAAAATATACAATTATAACTCTTTGGGAGCGAGTAAATATTAAAAATAAATAATAAAAAATGTTATAAATATTTTAAACGATTGCCTTAAATTTCTTGCCAAAATGGTAAAATTATGATATAAAGGAAAAAGTAAATAATAGGATAAATTAGAAATAGAATCTTAATATAAAGAGAGGTGAAAAAATGATAAAAGCTTATGCTAGAACAGATAAAGGGAAAGTAAGAGAAAAAAACGAAGACTACTACTCAATATCAAACTCACTAGATGAAATACAACTATACATGTTAGCAGATGGAATGGGAGGATATAATGGAGGAGAAGTAGCAAGTAAACTAGCAATTCAATCAGCTAAAAGTTATATAGAAAATAATTTTAAAGAAATCCAAAAAGATAAAGAGAGCATAATCCAATTAATAGCAAGTAGTATGGAATATGCAAATATGATAGTATATGAGAAATCGCAAGAAGAAAAAGAATTAGAAGGAATGGGTACTACATTAGAAATATGTTTAATATATAATAATAAGGTATTTATTGGGCATATAGGAGATAGTAGGATATATAGAATAAGAAAAGAATTTATGAGAAAATTAACGCAAGACCATAGTTATGTTCAAAAATTAGTAATAGATGGAACAATAACAAAAGAAGAAGCATTGCACCATCCGCAAAAAAATATGCTTATGAAAGCACTTCGGATGCAATCCTTTCGTAGAACCAGATGTTATGGTAAAAGGATTTTTAAAAGATGACATATTAATAATGTGTTCAGATGGACTATCAAATTTAGTACAACAAGAAGAAATATTTCAATTATCGAAAAAAAATATAGAATTAGCTTCAAAAGAGCTAGTAAAAATAGCAAATGATAATGGTGGATATGACAATATAACAATAATTGTCATCAAAAACATATAGTAACCTACATATAAACACATATTAAGGGGAGAGAAATATGAATTTAGAAGGTATGATATTAGGAAATAGGTATGAGATTATAAAAAATATAGGCAATGGAGGGATGGCAACAGTCTATAAAGCAGAAGACAAAATATTAAAAAGGAATGTTGCTATAAAAATATTAAGAGATGAATTTACAACAGATGAAGAATTTATAAAAAGATTTGAAGGAGAAGCACAAGCAGCGGCAAGACTAACACATGCTAATATAGTTTCAATATATGACGTTGGTGTAGATGGAAACTTACATTATATAGTAATGGAATTAATACAAGGAAAAACACTAAAAGAAATTATTTTAGAAGAACATGGGCCATTACCATGGAAATGGTCTGTAAATGTAGCAATCCAAATTGCATCAGCATTAGAAATGGCTCACAAAAATAACATTATACATAGAGACATAAAACCACACAACATTATAATTACAGAAGATGGAATAGCAAAAGTAACAGATTTTGGAATAGCAAAAGCAGTATCAAACTCAACAATTACAGCATTTGGAACAACAATTGGTTCTGTACATTATTTTTCTCCAGAACATGCAAGAGGGGGGTATACAGATGTTAAATCAGATATATACTCTCTAGGTGTTGTAATGTATGAAATGATAACAGGAAAAGTTCCATTTGATGCTGATACACCAGTATCAGTAGCATTAAAACATATGCAAGAAGAACCAGAAGAACCAATAGAAATAAATCCTGATTTACCAAATGCAATTAATAAAATTATAATGAAGGCATTGAAAAAAGCGAGTTCTTTAAGATATCAAACAGCAACAGAGATGTTAATAGACTTAAAAAAAGCATTAAAAAATCCAAATGGAGATTTTGTTGAAGAAGAATATGATCCAACAGCAAGAACTCAAACAATAGATACAAGAATGTATAATGATGTAGAAGAATATGAAGACGAACAAGAAGAAGGCAAATTTAAAACTTTTATAAAAACACATAAAGTGTTAAGTGCAATAATTGGTTTAATTTTGTTATTTTCTATAAGTTTAACAGGAACAATAATGGCTTTAAATGCTACAAATCCACCAGAGGTAGCAATGCCAAATGTAGTTGGATTATCAAAAGAAGAAGCGAAACAAGACATTGAAGAAGCTAAATTGAAATTTGAAATAGATAAAGAAGAATACAATAAAGATGTACCAGAAGGGTATGTTATTTCGCAAGATCCATCATACATAGAAAATTATAACAAAGTAAAACAAGGAAGTACTGTAAAAGTTATAATAAGTAAAGGTCAAGAAAAAACAACTGTACCAAAAGTAGTTGGAATGGAGAAAGAGGAAGCAATAAAAGCATTAGAAAATGCAAATTTAAAAGCAGAGGTTGTTGAAGAGACTAGCAAAAAAGTTGAAGAAGGATATGTAATAAGTCAAGAAACTGATGCAAATTCAGATGCATTTGCTGGAGATACAGTAAAAATTCATGTAAGTATTGGAACAGGTATAAAACAAGTTACAATGGTAAGCGTAATTGGGCAAACAGAAGCAAATGCTAAAAAAGCTATAGAAGATTTAGGATTAAAAGTTAATGTATCTTATGAAGAAGATACATCAAAAGATAATGGAACAGTATTAAAACAAAGTTTAGAATCCGGAAAAGTAGTTGACGAAGGAACATCAGTAACAATAACAGTGAACAAAATAGCAGAAATGAAATCTGTAACAGTATCGGTAAATATAAAATCACTATTAAAAGGTGATATATATGAAACAGCCAATAATAGTAATACTACAGCAAATAATACAACAAGTTCAGACAAGAAAGAAGTTAAAAATGTAAAATTAAGAGTAGTAGTAGGTAATGATACAATTTACAATCAAACAGTAAAAGCCTCTGAAACAAATATTTCAGCAGGTACAACTAAAGGTACTGGAACAAAAGAAATAAAAGTTTATATAGATGATGTACTAAAAAATCAAGGGCAAATAAATTATAGTAGTATGACTACATATACAGCTGAATAAAAAAGATGAACATTATAAAAACTCCAATGCTAAATTATAATTTGAAAATAAAATATATTTTAGGGCAATTGGAGTTTTTAATTTTTTACTATAACATAAAGGAGAATAGATGCAAGGATTAATAATAGAAAATATTGCAAATTTATATTATATTGAATCAAATAAAAAAATTTATGAATCAACTGCACGTGGTAAATTTAAGAAAGAAGAAATAACTCCAACTGTAGGAGATAAAGTAGAAATTGAAATAATAGATGAAAATAATAAAAAAGCTGTAATAAATGAAATAAAAGAAAGAAATGTTTATGTAAAAAGACCAAAACTTGCAAATATAACACAAATAATTTTTGTAATCTCAAGTAAAAATCCTAAACCAGATTTATTAATGCTAG
>CARBKU010000189.1 GCA_948946035.1 uncultured Clostridia bacterium | reverse complement strand
ATAACTTAATATTGGAATTAAATCTAAAAATCCTAATTTATGGTTACATTTGGGGCAATATGAATGTGTATGTGTTATATCTTGCCTTTTAGGAATTCTATATACTGCTAATGTATAAAAACTTCCAAATAATGTCCCTATTACAAATATTAGTATATTAAATATTGCATCCATTTTTTATTTCTTCCTTTACTAATTAAATGAAAGGCATATACATTTTTTCATGCATATGCCTGTATAGTTGGTTGTATTTATTATTAAGAACCACTTGGTGCTGTTACTGCTGTATATGGACTTAGTTTTCCTGTTGCTGCATCATAAGTTGCTTCTAAATTTTTTCCGTCTTTATCTTGTACTTTTAATGTGACTTTTGTAGTTTTCGCATCAGAATCATATTCATCTGCTTGAGCATAATCTTTATATTCTTCTTTTGCTAATTGAGCTTTTAATCTTGTAGCAACATATTCACCAGTACTTTCTGTAATTGGTGTTGCTAAAGTTGTATTAGTATATTTTTCTTGATAATACTCTTCTACTAAATCATTAACTGCAAGTGCTACTTGTTCTTTAGAATCTGCTATTTTAGCTATAACTCCTGCTTCACTTGCTCTTTTTAAAAGTCCATTTTCTCCTGTTAGCATTACTATTGATATCCCTGCTAAAATTAGTAAAACAATTATTGTAATTACTAAAGCAATTAAAGTAATACCTCCTTGATTTTCTTTTTTCATCTTAAGTTTTCCCTCCTTTTCTTTTGAATTTTTTGTTTTATATTTATGTTATATAAATATAACGTTAATAACTTTATTATTTTGTTCCTTTATCTTGAAAAAACTGTCCTTCTGAAGTTGTTGTTATTTCATTTGATGTTCCACCACTATTATTCGATTGGTTATTACTAGAAGTTGCTCCAGTAGAACTGCCATTGTTTGTACTAGTTGTTTGTTTGTTATCTGTTGAAGTTTCATATGAAGAAAAAGGATTAGCTTTTCCTGGATTATATTTATTTATATTTTTATAATTGCTTAAATCTGATGCATTAACTTCATATGTCATAATTACTTGACTTTCGTCAATGCTTTCTGCTTCTTTCAATTCTTTTTGTACTTGTTCTGGTGTTATATAAGAAACTGGCTCAGGTACAACTTTTGACATAGGCACATAATCATATAATAATAGTCCTAATATTATTATTATAGCTAAACATAATAATAGCATAATAATTATTTCTTTAAATACTGTTTTGGCCATTTTACCTCTCCCTTTTTACTAATTTCTAACTGTATTATTTTGTGTGTTATTTACATTATTATTTGATGTGTTGTTTTGATTATTATTTGTAGAATTTGTATTTTCTTGTGTTGTAGTATCTGTTACTATTGTAGTTGTATCAACATCAATAATATAAATATCATTACATTGAAAAGTTGCTTGTAAAGTGTTTACTTCTTTTGATGGAAGCATTTTAAAGTTTTCTATTTTAAAACCTAATGTTGTATCATTTTCAATGTCTGAAATAAAATCAGTTATAGATATATAACTTCCAGTTACAGTAAATCTTAAATTATAGGTTTCTTGTGTATTATTTGAGCCTTTTGCAACTTCCATTTTAAGAATTGCCCCTTCACTAGTAGCATGGTTTCCTAATGTAACCCATAATGTTTCTATTTCATACTTTTGTATTTGTGATGTTATTTGACCATCGTTTTCTGCATTTAATATTGTTAAATCTTCATAATTTTTCTTTTCTGTTGATAGTCTTTTTATACTTTCTTGAACATCATTAATTGCTTGTTTATAATTAACTTCTGTTAGTTTTGTTGCTTGTTGTAGTTTTAACTCTAAATTGTCATTTTTTTCTTTTATTCCATTTATACCTAAAATTTCTAAATTCCCGATTTTTATTCCTTGCATTGCTATATAAACAACTAATAATATTAATAATGCTATTAAAATTGATAATAATAATTTTTTCATGGTAAATCTCCTTCTATTTTTACTATAATAACATTATCTTGTTCCTGTTGGCCTGCTGTTGATGTTACATTTGTTAATATGACATCTGTTTTTAGCTTTGCTTTTAAATAACCTAGTTGTTCATATTTATTTGATTTTGCATTTATTGCTATATGTGTATTATTTGTATTTTCTATAGAAATTAGTTGAACATTTTCTGGAATTATGGACATAATTTGATTTAGTAAATTTGGTATTGCATTTTTTGTTTTATTTCTTAAAGCTAGTTTTTCATTAGCATCTTGTATACTTTTTATTAAACTTGTATATTCGTTTGTTTTTGTTTTTATTTTTTCATTGTCCCTGTTTGCAAGTGATATTTGGTTATTTGTATTGCTAATTGAATTATTTGCTTCTTCTTCTTTTTTATTTATTTGGTTTGCAATAAGTCCTGAAAATGCACAATATACAACAATAAGAATCAATATAGAAAAGACACTTCTAATTAAGTTTGTTTCTACTCTATCTAACTTTTGCCCTAAATCCCAAGTTAATAATCCACCTTTATATTTGCTATTGCTAGAATTTCCTCCTATTTCAACTTTTAGCCAATCTGGTACATTGTCCATAAATGTTTGCTTTTTAAAGTTCATTCCTTCTATGCCTTCACCTATTCCCATTGTTGCTATTGCTATTGCAGAATTGACTTCTATATAGTCTTTTATACTTACATCCTTTGTATTATCTATAAAGTATGGTTTTAATATTTCACAATTTGTATCTTGTAAATATTCTTGAAAATATAAATCAACATTATTAATTAGGGCTCCTGTTCCAGTAATATAAACTTTTGAAATTTTTTCTGTATTTTGATCTATAATTTTCTTTGTTTCTTCTACAATTTCAAATAATGTAGGCATTATATCTTCTAGATAACTTGTTTCTACTTCTTGCAATTCTTTACCTTCAGATGTGTATATTGTAGTATTTTTGCAAATTTCATATGATTTAGAGTATGAATTTTCTTTTATATTTATTTTTGTTAAAAAATCTGTACTACCTTTTTCTATAACATCTATATTAAATATTTTATTATCTATAATTGTTGTTATTGCTGTTTTTTCTTCTATATTTACTATTACACAATTCCCACTATTGTCTGTATCTATTAAATTTGGTACTGACATAGCGGTTGGTGACACATTTGTTAGTTTATATCCATCAAATTGTTGTATTCTTTTATTAATCTCAATTTTGTTTTCTGATATATGAATTATTTTTATTTTTTCTTTATCTAATTGGTTATCTATAATTGCATATCTTGTTTCAAATACGTTTGGATTATATCCTTTTTCACTGCAATATGCATCAAATTCTGTTTTTATTGCTTTTTGTAAATCATTTTTTGTTAGTAAAGAAAACATATCAAAATAATTGTACATTTCATCAGATATATTAATACTAATTGGTATTTTTTGACTATATGTTTCTTCTATAATTTGCTTAATTGCGTCAGAAATTTTATCATAAAACATTACCCCAAAAGTTTCTACTTTTATATTGTCATGTTCTTTGGAAACTTTTGCATATTTAATTAAATATTCTTCTATATATATCCCTAGACACTTAGACATATTTTGCTCCT
>CARBKU010000188.1 GCA_948946035.1 uncultured Clostridia bacterium | reverse complement strand
TTCTTACACCAAAAATTAAGATGTGTTCTTGTAGGGTCAATATCTTTATTAGAATGACCTTTTGACCTTCTATCATTATGAATGTATGAACCCTGTGCATCAACTCTTGTTAATTTATCATTTCTTATAATAGCATAACTCATATCTTCTTGCACCTCCTTCTTTGCTCAAGATATTCAAATTGAGGTGAACCAAAAATATTGGACAAAAAATATTAAAGTATGGAGGTTCTACCTAAATGTTTAAATATTCATTTGATTTTAAATTTAAAGCAGTAAAATATGTGGTTTATGGAAAGCATTCATATAGAGAAGCAGCAAGAAAATTTAATGTCCATCAAGAACAAATAAGAGTATGGACTAATAGGTATAAGACTTATGGTAAAAATGGACTTATACCAAAGCCAATTCAGAAATATGATGGCAAATTCAAGGTAGATGTGGTAGAATATATGTATGCTAACCATTTATCTTTTGAAAAGACGGCTATTCACTTTGGATTGCCATCTTCTACAGATGTTGTATTATGGAAGCAAATGTATGATGAGAAAGGTGCTCAGTATTTGCTTAATAATAGAAATATTGCAATAGATAGAGTAAGAGTAAATCGTGTGAAAAAGAAGAAAAATAAACAAAATACTAATTCAAATACATCCATAAAATCTACTTCTAAATCTTCTTTAAAATCTGATAAAAGTAATGAAGAACTTTTAAAAGAAATAGAAGATTTAAGAATGGAGAACGATTATTTAAAAAAATTACAAGCCTTAGTTCAAAAAAGAACAAGCCAACAAAAAAAGAAAAAGCATTAGCTGTTTATGAATTAAGGAAAAAGTATAAAATAACGGCTCTATTAAGAAAAGCAGAATTATCAAAAAGCACTTATTATGATATTATTAGTAAGCTTTCAAAGCCAGACAAATATGAAGAAGTTAAAGAAATGATAAAGCAAATATATCATTCAAATAAAGGAAGATATGGCTATCGTAGAGTTACATATGAGCTTTTAAATAGAGGCTATAAATTAAATAGAAAAACCGTTTATAAATTAATGAAAGAGTTAGGGTTACAATCATTTGTGAGAGTAAGAAAATATCGCTCATATAAAGGTAATTATGGAAAAGTTGCTCCAAATATATTAAAGAGAGATTTTAAAGCAGATAAGCCAAATTCAAAATGGGTTACAGATGTTACACAATTTAATGTATTAAACACAAAAATATATTTATCACCAATAGTAGACTTGTTTAATGGAGAGGTTATAAGTTATAATATATCTGAAAGCCCAAACTTTCATCAAATAGAAGATATGCTAGATAAAGCATTTATAAGGATTTCAGATAATACAAATTTGATTCTTCACTCAGATCAAGGTTGGCAATATCAAATGGAGAAATATCAAAATCGTCTAGCAGAAAAAGGAATCATACAAAGTATGTCAAGAAAAGGAAATTGCTTAGACAATGCTTGTGCAGAAAATTTCTTTGGTTTATTAAAAACAGAGTTTTTCTATGATAAAATATTTGAAAGTGTAACTCAATTTAAAAGAGAACTTATAGATTATATAAATTATTATAATAATGAGCGTATAAAATTAAGACTAAAAGGGAAAAGTCCAATTCAATATAGAATGGATTTTGAACAAGTAGCATAAAAAACTGTCCAACTTTCGTGGGTCACTTCAAACCAGAGTAAACCATTATTATTGATGCTATTAAAGCTACTATATTTCCTATAATTATTTGCATTGATATTTACTCCTTAATCATATATTTTTTTATTATTTGTATAACTTCATTATGTACAATTCCATTACTTATTAATGCACCTTTTATACTTTTATCATATCTTTGCTCATTTCCAAATAAATCAGTTACTTTTCCACCTGCTTCTTCAACTATAACTTTAACAGCAGCTATATCGCAATGTTTATGTTCCGTTCCAGTTAAAATTGTTAAGCTATAATCTCCAGTTGCAACTAGGCAACTTGCTCTTGTAATACTTCCTATATCATTCAATCTAGTTTGCTTTCTTAATTTTTCAAATACTTTGCAAACATTATACTTTGCCTTTGACCACATATCGCAATGGCATACAGTTCTAATATCCTCTAAAGTATAGTCATTTACAGATATTTTCTCGCCATTTTTATATGCACCTTTTCCTTTAATAGCTGTATATAAACTATCTGTAAAAGGATCATAAACTACACCAACATTTGGAACACCATCAATTACTAATGCTAAAGAGAATACTGCTACTGGTATATGTCTAGCATACATAGCTGTGCCATCAACTGGATCACACACCCATACAAAGTTACTTTTTCCAGATTGTTCTTCTTCTCCATCTACTGCATGAGTAGGGTAGTGTTCTTTTACTTTTTCAATTAAATAAGAATTAATTTCAGTATCTACTAATGTGACTATTGTTTTATCTCCTTTATAACTAGCCCCATTATTTTGATTAAAGTATTTAAGCATTATTTTACCTGCTTGATATGCAATATCTTTTGCAAATTCTAAATATTCTTCCATTAATAAATTTCACTCCTTAACTTTGATATTAATATTTTTGCGTTTTTATAAGCTGTTGAATTTTCTCCATATCTACTTTTAATATCTTCAAGTCTTTTTGTATAACCAACATCATTGCCAAATTTATCAATTTACATATCTGCTTTATTTAATATTTCTAAAAATAATGATGTATATTCTGTATTCACATCTCCATGATAGTAAATTTCTTTCCAGTATTTATAATTATTTCTTTTTAATATTTCTCCACCAATATGCCCATGGTTAAAATTATTTCCATTTTCATAACCAATATCATGATTAAATCCTAATACAAATAAATCTTGTAATTCATTATCATTTAAGTTGTATTCTTTTCCTATTTCAACCATTTTTTTAGCAACAGCTAGTGAATGATTTAATCTATCATTATCAATCATTTTTTATATTTTTCTCCCATACTTTTCTAATATATCTTAATGATAACGTTGATAAAGTAAAACCAATTACAGGAACTAATGAACTTAAAAATACATTGTCATAATTTCTAACCATATAAGAATATATAACTACAATTATATATGTTAAAATACATATGCACAATTTTCTTGTCCAACTTGTTTCCCATTTTTTATCTAATTCAACTCTTTTATTTCTTTGTTTTATGTTTTCAATTTCTTTTTCTAAATCTTTTAATTCCATATTCTACCTCATTTCTTAAATTTGCCAATGCTGTTGGCAAATTTATAACTTATCTCACAAATTCGTAATTATCAGTAGGGAGTTTTGCACCACTTCTTTTTAATAATTCAAAGTCATCATATTCAGTCATTCCATAAGTTTCTAAAATTTCTTTAATTTCTGGTCTTGTAGGTTCTGGTAATCTTGCTGCAAAAATAGCAAATAATCTAGGATTATCATATAAAGCATTAATTTGCGGGAATGTAATTAATAATTTAAATCCATTTTTTTGCGCCTCTTTAACATTTTCAAGAATATATTTAAAGTAGAATGTACCATTTTCCTTATATAGTTTAGCTACTTTAAATTTGTTTCCTGTTTTTACATCTTTCCAAACTAAATATACTAAATCTTGTTCCATTTTTATTTACACCTCAT
>CARBKU010000187.1 GCA_948946035.1 uncultured Clostridia bacterium | reverse complement strand
TAATTTTTTATTCAAAATAATATGTTTCATTTTTATTATTTTGAATTGTAGCATTCTCTGGTACTTCTCTTAAAATATTAAATATATTATAAATATCAGGATAAACACCTACCATCCCCATTATTGCCATTCCAACAATATTCCATTTAATTCTTTTAAACTATTGCTGCTAAAACAGAATATAACTAACGGAATCAGTTCTAAAATAATTGGTAATATGCTTAAAAATATAAAACGATTCCTTTTTACTGGACTTGAAGATAATGCAACTGCTGTCAGGCTTCTAGGCATTATTCCTATATATACAGTTGCGTTTTTAGGAAAAGCGATAGCATGTAGCAATTCATGAACAATTATCAATAACAATCCTATAATAACTCCTAAAAATAGAAATCCTACATTTATTACTTTTTGACTTGCTACAAATGTTTTAACAATCATACATATAAAACAAAGCAAAATAGATGGTATCATAAAAGGTAGTGCTTTTATTTGCATTTTTTCATATCTTCTTCACTATCTATCTTTTTAGCATTTTTAGGTATCTCGGCAATCGGAAAATCCTTCTCACTTTTTATTATACCTTTCCATATAATTTTAGGCATTTTTTCATCTCCTATTCTCTCTACTTATTGTAAGTTGTATGTCTACTCACAATACTTAAATATATCTTCTAAATTTTTCATTATATCCTCATCAAAAGCCCAAGTTCCAATACCATCATTTAAGTAACTCATTGTAAAATATGGTTCACTATTAATGTATTTACTATCAATTAGAGAATAAATATCATATAAATAATCAACTGTCTGTTTTAGACTCCATTCTTTACTGTTATATTTTTCTCTCACTCTTAATAAGATTTCTTTTATTATTATATCTGGATTTTGATTATATTTTATTCCATAAATATTCCTTCCAAATTACTATCTTTTGTTTTGATTATAACACAAAGGACAGATAATTTTCAACTTAATTACCTGCCCTACTTATTGTAATTTATCTTTCATCTAAAAATTTTGTATTTGTTCTATTTCTTTCTTCTAATTGTATTTGCTTACTTTCAAATTTTGTTCCAGTATTACTAACTGACTTGCTTTTCAAGATTCTATCTCTATTAGCAATAAGCTCGTTAATTGCTATAACATATTGTTGGGGATTATTTATACTAAAATCTCCATGATAATAGTTAGGTAATACTTCCATTCTACTTTCATTTATCTTTTGATGAATTATACTCGCTGATTTTTTCATTATTGGTCTTTCTCTATCTCCTACAACTACTAAGACCTTTGCTTTTGTATTTTGCAATGAATCTTTAATTTTATATTTTGAGTTTGCTTCCATAAAAGCAATCATATCTTCCTTACCTATTTTACAAGTATCCCTATAATATTCACTAAATAAATCTTCTCTTATTTTTAAAGACTTAAATTGCATTTGTGAAAACCATTTTTTCGATATTAATCCATAACTCATAGAAAAAGTTGGTCTAATCATTTTATATGTTGCTTTCATAGGAATTGCTAATGCACTTTCAACAATAGCATAATCACAAATATCTTCTTTTCTTGATAAAATTTCTAAAAGAATTTGTCCTCCTAAAGATAATCCTCCTATTAAACGAATATGACCATTATAATTATTAGTTATATACTCTACAATTTCTTGTGCATTATCTTCTATACTTGTAAAATTTCTATCGCTTTCCGAATGACCATCTAATATTGGAAGAATAATATGATAACTATTTTTTAATTTTTCTGCTTCTTCTCTATAATTCCACCAAGAAAGACCACCACCATGTAATAGCATTATTGTATCTTTACTGTTATCTCCGTATTCTTTAAAGTTCATTTATTATTCCTCCATTCCTAGCGATTTATTGTAATTTCTCGAGATGATTATAACATTAAAATCATATACTTTTCAAATTACTTATAATCAATTTTTAATAGAAAATAGGAATTATATTTCAAATTCCTACTCTGTCACTAATTTTGACTTCTAAATGGATGCTTTAATTTGTTTTTTATTTCTCCAGTAATTATCTTCATTGAAATATCATATACATTTTCTGCGTCATCTTCTCTCAAACTAGCTTTTCTTTGCAAGTCTTGAATTATTTTATCTTTTTTCATCTTTAATTGTAGTGTAGTTCTTCTTAAAATGCTATCAGCTTCCAGTTGCATTTTTTCTTTATATCATTTTTATCCTTCAAAAGGAACTATTTTTACATAAGTATATCTATCATCAGTATCTCCTATTATTTTTATTCCTGCTGTTTTAGACTTTAATTCATTATCTCTATATTCCCAATCATCAGATATACTATATAATTCTAAATATTGAGCATATTCCAATAATACTTTTTGTGTTATTTCAGAATATTCTTTTTTTACTGTATATGCTATAATTTTATTTGTTTCATTTTCTATTTCCATACTTGCAATAGCTTCACCTAAAGAATCTTGTGTGAATATTTTTACCTGCTTATACTGTATCTTTCCATTATCATAATCCCAAATTCTATATGTAATAAACTTTGCTGAAAACTGATAAAAAAAATCTTGCCTTATAATGTTTTGTCTTATTAAATCTTGAAATTTATTTAATGTGTAATCTATATTTTCATCATTAATTTGAATATTCACATCTCCTTCTGTTTCTTTTACTATTGTTGTTTCTGATGCACTTACAATATCTGAAACTTGAACAATATATTTATCCATATTATATTTACTATATATTTTTTCTATTAACTCTACACTTTTTGCATTTTCATTTAAAGTATGTATTCTTTTACCCATAGTGTATTTATCTGACAATATTTTTTTATCTTGTATGTTAGTTATTATTTTAGGGATAGCAAATGAGAGTATAGTAATTAATATAAGTGATATATATATCAAATTTATTTTATTCTTCAATATTTGCCACCTCCAAATAGAATGATACACAAGTTCCCTTATTTAATTCACTTTCAATAATAAATTTTGCATTATGAATTTTTGCAATCTTTTCACATATTGAAAGCCCAATACCATTTCTTCCATTTTCTCTTGCTCTTGCTTTATCTACCATATAAAAACTTTCTACTATTCTAGGTATTTCTTCTTTTGGTATTCCACAGCCTTTATCTTCTACTGAAATTTTATATTTATCTTGCTCATTTTTTCCTATTACTTTTATAATTTTATCCTTTGGGTTTGCTTTTTTACTGTTATCTATTAGATTTCTTAAACAATCTTCTAATAATATTGTATCTGCCATTATATATCCATCTTCTATATCTAATTTTAGTTCTATTTCTCCTAAACTTTCATGTATGTCTTTATATAGATTATTCATAAACCATACTACATTTGTTTTTTCTAACTTAACAGTTTCATTTGAAAGTTCCATTAAGTCCATTAATTTATGGGCTAAAGTTTCTAATCTTTTTGCCTCATTAAATATATAATTTGCAGATTTTATATTTGTTTCTTTATCGTATTTTCCACTTTTTAAAATATCTGCATAACCTATAATAGATGTCATTGGATTTTTTAATTCATGTGTGAAGTTTGTAATAAAATCTTCTTTTTTTTCTACTGAAAGTTCTAATTCATTTATTTTATTTTCTATTGTTTCTATCATTTCATTAAAACTTTTGGCAAGTTC
>CARBKU010000186.1 GCA_948946035.1 uncultured Clostridia bacterium | reverse complement strand
GTAAAATATAGGTCAGATTTATAAAATCTGGCTTAATTATTTTTTACAAATAATTAAATTAGTGATATAATGCCTTTAAAATAAACGTAGGGGGCTTAATTATGTTAGAAGATATACAAGTTTTATGCCATAGTAGTATAAAAATTAGTAAAGAAAAAGTGATTTATATTGATCCATTTAGAATAGATAAGAATTATAATGATGCAGATATTATATTTATAACACACGATCATTACGACCACTATTCAGAAGAAGATATAGATAAAATAAAGAAACAAGATGCAGTTATTGTAGCTCCAGAAGAATTATTAACAAAATTATTGCGAAAAGGATTTAGACAAGATTATATAGTTACAGTAGAACCAAATCATAAATATATGGTAGAAAGTATTGAGTTTACAACAGTACCAGCTTATAATACGAATAAACAATTTCATCCAAAAGAAAATGGGTGGATAGGATATATTATAGAAATAAAAGGCACTAAATATTACATTGCAGGAGATACAGATGTTACAGAAGAAAACAAACAAATAAAATGTGATGTAGCTTTTGTTCCAGTTGGTGGCACATATACAATGGATTTTAAAGAAGCAGCCTATTTAGTAAATGAAATAGAACCTAAAGTAGCAGTACCAATACATTATGGAAGTGTTGTAGGAACAAATCAAGATGCAATAGACTTTTCAAAGTTATTAAATCCAAAAATAGAATGTAAAATATTAATGAAATAACAAATATAATGAAAATAACGAAATGAATGTACTAAAAAAGTTAATGTTATGAATTGAAAGTGAGTGATAATTATGTCAGAATGGAAATGTATAAAATGTGGAAATACAGAATTTGAAAAAGACCAATTTCAAGCAACAGGAGGAAACTTTGCAAAAATATTTGATGTTCAAAATAAAAAGTTTATCACAGTAAGTTGTACTAAATGCGGTTATACTGAAATTTATAAAACTGGAACAGATGCAGGAATGAATATATTGGATTTTTTAATGAATTAATATAAATATGAAATTATTATAAAAAGTATATGAGTAAATTATGAAAAACATAGTTTATTTATATACTTTTTATTTTTGGATTTTATTGTAAAAATTGTAAACCTATGATAGAATTACAACATAATGAATAGCAATAAAAATCGAGTTATAGATGATTTACAAAAGTAAATGAAGGAGTAAAAATTTAATGAAAGTGTTAAGCCTAACAGAACCATGTGCAACATTAATAAAAGAAAAAAAGAAATTAGTAGAAACAAGGAGTTGGAAAACATCATATAGAGGAGAACTATATATTCATGCAAGTAGTACAAAGATACCAAAAGAATGGAAAGAAGATATAGAGTTTATGGAACTTGTAAAAGACAATCCATTGAATTTTGGAAATATTATTTGTAAATGTAATTTAGTTGATTGTGTTTATATGACTAAGGAATATGTAGAAAATATGAGAAATAATAATCATCAAGAATATATCTGTGGAAAATATGAAGAAGGAAGATATGCTTGGATATTAGAGGACATAGAAATATTAGAGAATCCAATTAAAGCAAAGGGACATTTAAGTATTTGGAATTATGAGATAGAATAAAACATTGATTTTTGGAGGTTGTTATGAACACAATAATTTATTTAATAAGACATGCAGAAACTATTGATGAAAAAGGTATAAGAAATACTAATGAAACAAGTCAAATGATTAATGAAAAAGAAATCTTAGCAATTGAGGGAGAAGGAACAGCAAAAAAATTAAGTAAAAACATAGAACTTAAAAATATTGATGTAATATGGAGTAGTAGTTACACAAGAGCAAAACAAACAGCAAAATATATTGCAAGTGAAAATAATTTACTAATCAATCTTGATTATAGGTTAAGTGAAAGAAAGTTAGGAAATTTAGATGAAATAGCTACATTTATGAGTGATAAGAAGACAAGAGATCCTTCACAAGAACAATTAGTATATACAAAATTTAAAACTTCAGATGGAGAAAGTGCAGAAGATACAAATAAAAGAATGACAGAATTTTTAAATGAAACATTGGAAAAGTATAAAGAAAAAAGAGTTGCAATAGTTAGTCATGGTGGCTCAATAAAATTTTTGTTATTGAATTGGTGTGAAGTAAATAAAAATGTGAAACTAGAATATAAAGGAAAAGAATTAAACATTACATCACCATGTTTATTAAAACTTACATTTAACGATAATGAGTTAGTAAATTTAGAACAAATTGCATGAGAGAGGAAAAGAATAAAATGGTAGAATCAAAAGGCTGGAATTGGAAAATAGTTAAAGATGATAAAGAAGAAATTTGGAAAAATCCAAGTATTGAATCTTATTATTTATTAAATAGATGGAAATTACAAGACAAGAAAGACTTTCTTGATTTAGGTTGTGGATTAGGTAGGCATTCTATTCTATTTGGAAAAAATGATTTTAAAGTTAATTGTTTTGATATAAGTGCAGAGGCAATTGCTAGAACTAAAGAATGGGCAAAAAAAGAAAATTTAGAATTTGAATACAAAGTTGGAGATATGCTTAATCTACCTTATGAAAATGAACAATTTGACTGTATTTATTGTAGAAATGTAATTTCTCATACAGACACAGAAGGAATGAAACAAGTCATTAAAGAACTTTACAGAGTAATGAAGAATAATGGTGAATGTTATTTAACATTAGGTTCAAAAGATACATGGGGATTCAAACAAGAAGATTGGCCCTTAATTGATGAAAATACAAGATTAAGAATGGAAGAAGGACCAGAATATAAAATACCACATTTCTATGTAGATTATAATTTAGTAAAGGAATTATTTAAAGATTTTGAAATTATTAATATATATCAAGTGGTAGACTATTATGAGGAAAAGGAAAAATTATTTGATTCATACCACTATCATATATTGATACTTAAAAAATAAAAAAGGAGAAATAAGATGCTTGATAAACTTATATATAAATATGAAAAAGATATAGATAAAAATCAATTAGTAAAATTATTTGAATCCGTAGGATGGAAAACAGCAGAATATCCAAACAGATTATATAATGCTATTAAAAATAGTGAATATGTAATGACAGTATGGGAAGATGAAAGTTTAATAGGATTAATATCAGCAATTACTGATGGTTATATAAATGTTTTTATTACATATTTACTTGTAAAACCAGATTATCAAAAAATAGGATTAGGAAAAATAATGATGAATGACTTTATGAAAAAATTTGATGGATTTGGAAGAAGAGTTTTGACAACAGAATTAGACAAAGAAGAATATTACAAAAAATTTGGATTTAATATAGATGGAATTGCTATGTTTAATAAAGATTGGAAAGAAGATATAGAAGGATAAAAAATGTTAGTAAATGAAATAATAGAATATTGTCAAAAGAAGAACAAAGCTTATATTGATTATCCATTTGGTGATATTCCAATATGCTTTAAAGTAAATAATAAAATATTTGCAGAATTATATCCACTAGAAAACGATTATAAAATAACATTAAAATGTGATCCAATACTTGCTGAATTATATAGAAAGCAATATGAAGGTGTAGTAATAAGAGGCTATCATTGCCCACCAATTCAAGCAATTTACAGAAATACAGTTTATATAAATAAAACAGTTAGTGATGAGTTGATTTTTGAAATGA
>CARBKU010000185.1 GCA_948946035.1 uncultured Clostridia bacterium | reverse complement strand
AAACCAAAGTCAACATTATGCAGGTGTGGCATTTGATGTAGGTCAAACATTTACAGCTAGTCGAAGAACAGCATTATGGAATAGTGCAAATAATTCTGGAGTGTGGTCTTATGTAGAACCAATTTCTTTAACGCCTACGTGGATTCATTTTGATAAAAGATTTGGAAAACCTGCTTGCTCAACAGGTGGATATCCTACCCTAAGAAGAGGAAGTGTAAGTAACTATGTATTAATAGCACAAGATGACTTAAATACACTTGGATATCGTACCAATGGATTAGATGGAATATTTGGTGCTGGAACACAAAATGCTGTAATTAGCTATCAACGTTCAAGAGGTCTTACAGCTGATGGAATTGTTGGATGCAATACATGGCGTTCACTTCAAGAGGCAGTAGTAGGAACAGGAAAAACTAGTACAACGATTAACTAAATATAAAGAAAAGAAAAACAAAGGAATTTTAAGAAATACCTAAAATATCCTTTGCTTTTGCTATATCTGTCTCATTTGCTTGCCTTATATTTTGTAGTTCATATTTTTTGCCAAGTTTATTCCACTTATAAGAGCCCATATCATGATAAGGTAATAATTCTATTTTTTCAACATTTTTTAAAGTTGAAATAAAATTTCTTAATTTTATCAAATCTTCTTTGGTATCAGTAATCCCAGGAACTAAAACTTGCCTAATCCATACTGGAATGTTATTATTACTTAAATATTTAGCAAATTCTAATTCTAATTTATTAGAGTGTCCAACTAGTTCTTTACATTTATTTTCATCAATATGTTTAATATCAAGCAATACTAAATCTGTTAACTCAAGAACTTGTCTTACATTAGAAGAAAGTGAAACCATACCAGAAGTATCTATACATGTATGGATGTTTTCTTCTTTCAATTTTTTAAATAGATTTAGCAAAAAATTTATCTGTAGAAGTGGCTCGCCACCAGTAACTGTAACACCTCCGATTAGGACAAATGTAGCTCTTATAACATAATATTTTTTGTAATATATCATCAAGAGATTTATATTCACCTGAATTAATATCCCAAGTATCACGATTATGACAATATTTACATTGGAGATGGCAACCTTGTAAAAATAGTACAAATCTTATTCCAGGACCATCAACTGTTCCAAATGATTCTACTGAGTGAACCTTTGCATAATGCGTCAAATCTTTATTTTCCATTAAAAACCCTTTCTAAAAAATGCTATTAGATTACTTGTTAGCCATAGATATATCTATGACTAACAAATAATCATTAGTTTTTAGCTCTTTTTAAATTTTTTCATGAATTGTTCTATTAATTACATCTAATTGTTGCTCTCTTGTTAATTTTGTAAAGTTAACAGCATATCCAGATACTCTTATAGTTAATTGGGGATATTTTTCGGGATGTTCCATTGCATCCTCTAATAAGCTTCTATCAAAAACATTTACATTAATATGATGACCTGTTTGAGAAAAATAACCATCTAGCATATGAACTAAGTTATTAACTCTTTCATCTTCTGTTTTTCCAAGAGTTCCTGGCGTAATAGAGAAGGTATAAGAGATTCCATCTTCTGATGAGTCAAATGGTAGTTTTGCAATGGAATTCATGACTGCTAATGCACCATTAGTATCTCTTCCATGTAATGGGTTTGCACCTGGACCAAAAGGGGTTCCTGCCTTTCTTCCATCAGGAGTATTTCCAGTTGCTTTACCATATACAACATTTGATGTTATAGTCAAAATTGACAATGTATGTGTTGCATTTCTATAAGTTTGATGTTTTCTTAATTTATTCATAAAAGTTTTAACAGTTTCTATAGCAATTTGATCAACTTTATCGTCATCATTTCCAAATTTAGGAAAATCACCTTCTATTTCATAATCAACTGCTAAACCAGTATCATCTCTAATTACTTTTACTTTAGAATATTTAATTGCAGATAAAGAGTCAGCAACTACAGACAAACCAGCAATTCCACATGCCATTGTTCTATAAATTTCTCTATCATGTAAAGCCATTTCAATTGCTTCATATGAATATTTGTCATGCATATAATGAATAGCATTTAATGCCTTTATATAAATTTTTGCGACATAATCCATCATTTGATTAAATTTTTCCATTACTTCATCATAATTTAAATATTCTGATGTAATTGGCTCAAATTTTGGAGTGATTTGTTTACCAGATTTTTCATCTCTTCCACCATTAATTGCATATAATAATGTTTTAGCAAGGTTAGCTCTAGCACCAAAGAATTGCATTTGTTTACCAATTTTCATTGGAGATACACAACATGCAATTCCATAATCATCACCTAAAGTTAATCTCATTAAATCATCATTTTCATATTGTATAGAAGATGTTTTTATTGATAAATTTGTTGTGTATTTTTTAAATCCTTCTGGTAATCTTGTAGACCAAAGAACTGTCAAATTAGGTTCTGGTGCTGGCCCTAAGTTTTCTAAAGTATGCAAAACTCTGAATGAACTTTTGGTAATCAATGTTCTACCATCTATTCCCATTCCACCAATACTTTCAGTTACCCATACTGGATCACCACTAAATAATTCATTATATTCTGGTGTTCTTAAAAATCTTACTAATCTTAATTTCATAATAAAATGATCAATAATTTCTTGTGCTGCTTCTTCTGTTAGAATTCCATTTTTTATATCTCTTTCAATATAAATATCTAAAAATGTAGAATTTCTACCAATACTCATTGCAGCACCATTTTGGTCTTTTATTGCTCCTAAATAACCAAAATATAACCATTGTACAGCTTCTTTTGCATTTGATGCAGGTTTTGAAATATCAAATCCATATTTTAATGCCATAACTTTTAATTCATTTAAGGCTTTTATTTGTTCACTAATTTCTTCTCTTTCACGAATTATTTTTTCTGTTAATTCGTCTATATCTAAAACATCTAATTCTTTCTTTTTCTCTTCTATTAAAACATCTACACCATATAAAGCAATTCTTCTATAATCTCCAATAATTCTTCCACGTCCATATCCATCTGGAAGTCCTGTAATTAGGTGAGAGTTTCTAGCTGCCCTTATATCTGGTGTATATATATCAAATACTCCATCATTATGTGTTTTTCTGTATTTATGAAAAATTTCTTCTACTTTTTTATCTACCTTTCTTCCATATGCTTCACATGATTTTTCAACAATTCTAATTCCTCCAAATGGCATAATTGCTCTTTTTAAAGGTGCATCTGTTTGTAGACCAACTATTTCTTCTAATTCTTTATTTATATATCCTGCTTCATGACTAGATACAGTTGATATAGTTTGTGTATCTATATCTAGTACTCCTCCTTCAGAATCTTTTTCTTTTTTGTATAATTTAGTAACTTCATCCCATAATGTTTTTGTTTTTTCTGTTGTTCCAGATAAAAATGAGCTATCTCCTTCATAAGGTGTGTAATTATGTTGAATAAAATCTCTTACGTTAATTTCTGATTCCCAATCTCCTTTTGTAAAGTTTTTCCATTGATCAAATTTCATTTTTTTACCTCCAATTATTTTTAAAATATTATTAACATTTTCACTGTGTTTTATAATAACACATTATTAAAATATTATCAAATAAAATATGGCAATCGATAAAAATTTCGTTACTTGATAATGCTTTTTTGTGTTTAATATCTTT
>CARBKU010000184.1 GCA_948946035.1 uncultured Clostridia bacterium | reverse complement strand
AGATAGAACTACTATAAAGAGTAGCTCTATCTAATTCTATTTTTATCCTTATTTTTATTAAGCTCTTTTTCATTTTTAACTTGATTTTCTTTAACTCGTTTTTTAATTAAACTATCTTCTCTTTGCTTTTTTCAGAATTATTAATAATTCTTTTACAAGTTTGTATTTCTTTGTTGATGTTATTAATATTATTAGTAATTATAGCTATTTTGCCTTTAATAATATTTTTTTGATTCTCATTTGTTGTTTTATTAAATTCTCGCCATAATTTTTCTCTTTCATTCTTTAATGGTGTAACTTCTTCTAAAAATTGTGTTTTTAACTTTTGGGTATCCTCTATAGAATGTAAGTCAAAACTAGCAATCATTTTTATTTCATCATTTGTTTTATGAAATTTATCTACCTCTTGATAATATTCCTTTGTTCTTTCTTCATAGTGAATTTTAGGCGGTAACTTTCCTAATAGATATAAATAATGCACATATAACCTATAAAAAGATGAAGTTTTTAATTTTTCTTGATTAATTTTAATGCCATCATATATTCTTATTTTATATATTTTCTCATTTTCATTTGTTTCGTGCATTTTATATGCACCATTACGATATATTCTGAATTTAACATTATCTAATGTATAATCTTCTCCAAAGGCTCTTGCTAGTCTTATATTCCTATTATAGTATGGAGATGAAATAGACATACCATTTTCAACCCTTTTTATATAATAGCCCTTATAACTCAATATATCTACAAATTCTTTATATTTTTTAGCTACCTTAATTGCTTCATCAATATCAGCTTTTATAAGTTCCATTTTGCCTTCATTACGATTATAGTTTTTAATTCTACTTTTTGCTATATCTAGCTCTTTAGTTGCTTTTTTAGTTTCAATTACAGATAAACCATATCTTCTGCATATATCATCATTTGTTTCTCGAAGTAATGCAATTTCAACATTTGAATTATGATATTTGCTGCCATCTATAAAGGAAACAGAATTTAGCACTATATGATTATGAACATTATCTTTATTTGTATGTGTGCAAACTATAACTTGATATTTATCTCCCCATAATTGCTCAGCTAATTCTATTCCAATTTTGTTACATTTTTCTGGAGAAATCTCGTTATCATTAAAAGACTGTATTATATGATAACCTAATCTTCCATCTTCTTTATGAAATGCCTTTTTAGTTAACATCATTTGAGGATAAGCTGTTTCTGGTAGACAATTTATTGCAGATACTAAAATACCATTTTCAGTTTTTTCTCCATTTTTTGCATAATTAATTACTGTTTCTAAATTCTTTTTTATAACTTTATATTTTGTGATAGCCATAATCCACCTCCTTATTTTTGCCTTGAATAAATTTTCTTTTCAAACTTTAAGATAAAATCAGAAATAGTCTTTGAAATATATTCAAAATTATCGTGTGAAACACTATATCTAGAATTTGCAATTCTTGCTATTTGATTTATATTATTTGCTATTCCATAAAAATCTCTTTGAAAAGATTTTATTTCTTCAGTTGGTTGAACTTTTATTCTATAACCTTTAATTAAACTTCTAATAAATTCAGATTCAGTTAAACCTGCTTCTTTTGATTTTCTTTTTAATAATTCATCTTCTTTTGTATCTATCCATATTTGTTTTTTTATATTTCTTTTCTCATAATTCTCATTCTCCTTTAGCTTTGCTCATCATAAAATAAGAAATTGTGAATTTCTTATTTTAAAAATATAAAAAATTTGACAGTCTATTTTTATAAAAGACTGCCAAAAAAATATTTATATTTTTTAAGGGTTTGGGAAAGAATTTCCCATAAATCAGTTTTGTTTCAAAACTGACAAGCTGTATTTATACGGGAGTATAAATGCGATGCTTGCTTTCAAAATAGTATAAAGTTCTAACGTATCTAAAATCTACTAAAAATAGATACTTTTTTCTCTATTAAGTCATAAATTTTTAGTAATTTTTTATCTAATTTTTTAAAATTTTTTCATCAAAAAAGAGAAGAAACTTTTAAATTTCTTCTCAAAATTTTATACATATATTAGTTCTTTTAAGACAATTTAGTAAGTAAACCTGAGGAACTTCCCCTCAAGTTTCTCTCAGAACCGTGCGTGAAACTCTCGCTTCACACGGCTCCCAATTACCTTGCCATTGGTAAAATTCTAAATTTCCAGTGTGCAAATAGCGTTGCGTCTCTTTGGATCTATGTCAAGTTTTTATTCTCTTGACAAAATAGAACTTGATTTTTGTTTTCTATTTTGTTGTTTAATGAATCTTTTATAATATCCTCTGTAAGTTCATTTATTTCAATGTTTCTTTTACCACTTTTGGTTTTAGTTGGACCAATAATAGTATTTTTATTTCTATCTTTAGTTAATGTTTTTGTAACTTTAATCATTTTATTATCTAAATCAATATCATCATTATAATTTAATGCTAATACTTCGCCAATTCTCATACCAATATATAAACAAAGTAGTATAATATTTTTATAAATCGAGTTATGACTTTTTAAATAATCTTCTAGTTGCTTTTGTTCTGTGATAGTTAAAGCTACTACATCTTTGTCTTCTTTTAAACTTTTGGGCTTTTCAATACGGTCTATGCCTTCAAATAAATTTTTTACTAAATACAATTTATAATTTGCATATTCATATACATATTTAAGCATTCTATAATCTTTTTTTATAGTAGAATTTGACTTTACTCTTTCTTCTTGTAAAAACTCCTCAATTTGCTTTTTTGTTACTTTTTCTATTGGTATATTTGCAAATTTATGCTTTTTAATTCTTTCTAATGTTGACATATTCGTATTATAGGCATTTGCTTTAGTTTTTCCCATTCTATATTTGGAATCTTCAATTTCTTTTGCTAAAATTGCTATTGTTTTTTCTGTTCTCTTTAATTCAATAGTTCCTCCAAACTTTTTCATTTCTAATTTGTATTTATACATTTTGTTTAGAGCTTCTTCTTGTGTTTTAGCAGTAAATGACTTTCTTATTGCCTCTCCTGTTTCAATATCTTTTCCTATTGTTAAAGTTGCTTTGTGTTGTTCATTAATATAGAATTTATCGCATTTATCTGCTTCTTTACAATTTTTACATTTATCACATTTGCTCATTGATTTTTTATCTTTTCTATTTTGACAAATGGATCTATCTTTGCATTTCTTACAAATAGGACACATAGGTAATTCAGAGTTCTTTTTTTCTGTTTTTATTGTATATGTTCCTACTGTATAACCTTTTGTATTCATTAATATTTCCTCACTTCCTCAAATTTTTTTAAGGAAATACCTTGCTCAATTTTTAAATTGGTAGTATAATAATTTTACAAACATATCGAACAGGGCATTTCCTGTTTGTTTAGAAGATTTAATGTGCTAGATTAAGTCTTCTTATTTTTATTCTGCCATAATTCTTTTATGGCTTAAAAATTCATTTAGGCAATCTGCTTTTATCCAAAACTTTCTGCCTATTTTAATACTTGGAAAATCTTCTTGATGAAATAACTGTAAACATTTCTGTTTTCCTATATGCAATAATCTGCATACATCATCCGTTGAGTATAATTTTATCTCAATTTCTTCTAAATTCTGCATAATTTTTACCTCCTAGTATAATAATGTTAAGTCAGAAATGACTCGACATTATTTTAT
>CARBKU010000183.1 GCA_948946035.1 uncultured Clostridia bacterium | reverse complement strand
ATCATACATTTTGTATTTTTTGTAATATTTTTGTAATATGATTAAATTTCCCTGACTATTTTGTAAATTTAATGAAAAAATGGGAAAATTATGATATACTTAAATTCGTCAGACAGTGTCTGACGAATTTGAAAGGATGATAAATTATGGACAATATGTTAATAAATGGAATTGATGAAAATTTTTACAATAATATAAGAAATACTATATTAAAAGCAAGAATAAACATATATAAAAATATAAATTTTGAAATGGTAAAATCTGCTTGGGATGTTGGCAGACAAATTATAGAAGAAGAACAAAAAGGAAAACATAGAGCAGACTATGGAAAACAAATTCTGAAACAATTATCTGAACGATTGACAAAAGAATTTGGAAAAGGTTATTCACAAACTAATCTTAAAAATATGAAAATTTTTTATACAATGTTTCAAAATTGTCAGACACTGTCTGACGAATTGAGTTGGAGTCACTATATTGAATTATCAAAAATAAAAGATGAAACTATAAGAAAATTTTATTACAATGAGTGTATCAATTCAAGATGGTCTGTAAGAGAATTAGATAGACAAAAAGCATCTTTGCTATTTGAAAGGTTAACTTTAAGTAAGGAAAAAGATGAGGTTTTAGAAATTGCAAATAAAGGACACGAAATAACAAAACCAGATGATTTAGTAAAAGATCCAACTGTATTGGAATTTTTAGGATTAAAAGAAAATAAAAGATATTTGGAAAAAGATTTAGAGAATGCTTTAATAGAACATTTACAAGAATTTCTACTAGAGCTAGGAAAAGGTTTTTCTTTTGTAGCAAGACAACAAAGAATAAATCTAGGAGGAGAAAACTTTTATATCGACCTAGTATTTTACAATAGATTAGCAAAATGTTTTGTATTAATAGATTTAAAAACTGGAAGATTAACTCATCAAGATGTTGGACAAATGCAAATGTATGTAAATTATTATAAAAGAACTCAAATGGTGGAAGGAGAAAATGAACCGATTGGAATATTGTTGTGTTCTGAAAAGAATGATGTTGTTGTGGAATTTACTTTACCAGAAGGCAATAAGAATATATTTACTTCAAAATATCAATTGTACTTACCAACGGTTGAAGAACTAAAGCAGACTATTGAAGAAGAAAAGAAACAAATTGAAACTAATACAATTTTAGATAAAAAAAATTAATAATATGTAAAGGAATGGATTAAATATGAAAAAAATATTAATAATTTCAACAGGTGGCACAATTTCACAAACCCATACAGAAGAAGGCATAGCAATTAGTAATGAGAAAGCATTTACTGGTGACACGTTTGTAAACATTTTAAATAAACTCAAAAAAGAATTAGATATTGATATTATAGATTCAAAAACAATTTTAAACAAAGACAGTTCAAATATAGGCCCTGAAGATTGGAAGAAAATTATAGAGACTATTGTAGAAGAATATGATAATTATACATCTTTTATAATTACACATGGTACAAATACTATGGGATATACTTGTTCTGCTGTTTCTTTTGCAATAGAAAATGTAGGAAAACCGATTATATTTACTGGTTCACAAGTATCTTATGGTGTGGCAGGAACATACGCAGTAATAAATTTAGAAAATGTACTTAGAGTTATTGCAGATGATAATTGTAAATTATCAGGTGTATGCTGTGTATTTGGAAGTAAGATTATAACAGGAACTAGAGTAAAAAAGAAAACAGAATTTGAATATGATGCATTTAAGACTTTTGGTAGAGTATCAGATATTGCTAATATAGGTAATAGTATAGTGTATAATGAAAATGCATTAGAAAAACATTTGAGTTTTTTAGGTTCTAAATCAAAATCAAAAAAAGAACTTATAGTAAAGAACAATTTTGATACTAATATAATATCTTTGACAGAATTTCCTCGGATTAAAAGTAGATTATTTTAGAGTTTTAGTTGAAAACGGTGTAAAAGGTTTTATATTAAGGTCTACTGGAGCAGGTGATCCTAATATTGCAGAAGGAAAAGTAAATTATAAGAATTTGCGAGAGGCATTTGAATATTTACAAAAAAAACAAATACCAATAGTTATAACAACACAAGCACCAGATGGAATAGCTAGTATGAAAATAAATGAACCGCGGACAAATTGCTTTAAAATTCGGTGCCATACCTGCTTGGGATATGAGTATGGAAAGTATAGTTACAAAATTGTCTTGGTTAATAGGTAATGGATATTCTTATAAAGAAATACAACAAAAAATGATAATATCATTAAGAGGAGAAATAGAAATACACTGATAATCATTTTAAAATGTTGTATAGATGGAAAAATTATATAAAATATGATAAGATATATACACAGTTGATAAGTCAATTATTTTTTTGAGCAAAATGTGGGAGGAACACTATGAGAAACAAGCAATTTTTTTGCAAATAACCTCCTAAAACGCTCCAACCATAGCAAACAATATAAAACTGTACATTTGGCTTAAAATATGTTATACTAGCAACAGTTATTTAAAAGAGAGAAAAAATAAGGAGAGAGAAATGGGATTTTTTGAAAAACTAAAAAGTGGAATGAACAAAACAAAAACATCATTTGACGAAAAAATAAACAATGTATTTAGTAGTTTTAGAAAAGTAGACGAAGACTTTTTAGAAGAATTAGAAGAAATATTAATAATGTCAGATGTAGGGATGGAAACATCAGTAAAAATAATAGACAATTTAAGAAGTAGAATAAAAAAAGAAAAAATACAAGATGAAAATGACGTTAAACAGATATTAAGAGAAGAAATGCAAAAAATATTAGAAATAACAGACATTAAATTAAAACTAGAAACAAAGCCATCTATTATACTAGTAGTAGGAGTAAATGGTGTAGGGAAAACAACATCAATTGGAAAAATAGCAAACCGTTTAGCAAAAGATGGCAAAAAAGTAGTAATAGCAGCAGCAGACACATTTAGAGCAGCAGCAGTTGAGCAATTAGAAATATGGGCAAAACGTTCAGGAGCAGATATAGTAAAAAGAGAAGAAGGAATAGACCCAGCATCAGTTGTATATGATGCAATAAAAATAACAAAAGAAAAAGAAGCAGATATTTTAATAGTAGATACAGCTGGAAGACTACACAACAAAAAATACTTAATGGATGAATTAAATAAAATACAAAAAGTAATAAATAAAGAAATGGAGCAAGCAGATAAAGAAGTTTTATTAGTTATAGATGGAACAACAGGGCAAAATGCTATTTCACAAGTAAAAGCCTTTAAAGAAGAAACAGACATTACAGGATTAGTTTTAACTAAATTAGATGGTACAGCAAAAGGTGGAGTAGTAATAGGAATAGTAGAAGAAAACAAAATACCAGTAAAATTTATCGGCGTTGGAGAGCAGATTGATGATATGGAAATATTCAATGTAGAAGATTTTGTAAAAGCAATTATTTAATAAAAAATGTAGTAATATGATTAGGAGGTTGAAATAGTGGAAGAAAACAAAAATCAAGAGGAAAAAAAACAAGAAGAAAAAAGTCAAGAACAAAAAAATGAGCCAAAACAAGAAACAATAATGGACACTGCAAATACAAAGGAAACAAAAAAAAGAAATCAAACAAAAAAAAGCAAAACAAGAATGATATTAGTACTTTTATTTATAGGAGTATTTGCAATTATTAGTTATGTAAGTTTAAGAGGAAGTTACCTAGAAT
>CARBKU010000182.1 GCA_948946035.1 uncultured Clostridia bacterium | reverse complement strand
TAATAATCGCTTATGCAAAAATAGCATATAACAATATAAAAAATAGCAAAAAAGAGGTTACATAAGAGAAATGGAAGCACAAATACAAATTTTGAAAGATGAATATACAATAAATGAATTAATAGAAAAGGCTAAAAAACTATAAAGAAGAGTTTAATATGTTTTTTTTAGGTTTAATAATAGGAGCAATGTTGGGAGGAACAACTACATTAATTCTTTATGCTTGTATTTTAGCTGGAAAGGATGCAGAACAATAAAATGGAAACAAAATATATAGATGATAAAATTAAAGGAAGTATGGAATTATCGTTGTTAAATAGAATCTATGAAATGAAAATAATATCAAGTTCTACATATATGGAATTAAAAAGGCAGATTTTAGCAGAATATCAATTAAAATTGCTATAATTTGAAAAATTTTTTTTGAAATAGGTGATAGATAAAAATAGTGATAATATTAATGTAGAATTGTCCTTCCTAAAAGGAGGAAACTATGAAAAAAATTAAAAGTATTTCTAAAGATACTTCAAATGAGCCTTTAATTAAAGAAATATCAAATAAGATATATGAAGTTAATAAAAAAATGGGAATGCTAGTTGATTTGCATATTGAATGGAATATTGATGAAACTGTTTATTTAACTAAAAAAGCTGATTTAGATAAAAAGAAAGAGAAATTACAGCATGATATGGAATTATTAACATTAGAAAAAGAAGATAAGGCAAATATAGAAGTTGGTTTGCAAAAAATAGAAAAAATCCTATTGAATAGTAAAATTATGCTAGAGTTTGATAAAGATGTATTTGAAGCTATTGTAAAAAAGATTATAATAGGTCAAGAAGATGATCCATTAGCAGTAATTTTTGTACTGAAAAATGGAGATGAGTATAAAAATTCAATGCAAGAGATACAAGAAGAAGTAAAAGCAGATATAACTTATAGCAGAGAAGATATTATCCTAGATTTCTTTAGTAATCAAAAAATAGTTAATTTTGAACCTAATGGAGTAGGAAAGACTAAAAAATTAATAGATAAAATAAGAGTAAAAGTAGTTTACAATCATAATAATATGTTATAATAAACCAAAAGATGAATTTAGTTTATTTTTTTATTAGAACATTAGGTATATACAAGCAGACTTGTAAATGGACTAGGAGCATATAAAAAATATTGAATTATCAAGTGAAATTGTGATTTTTTAAAAAGCACATATTCACAGTGCATATACAGGGAAAATTTTTGTGTTCATGCTGACTGTGTTAGCCATGTGGAATGTGTTACAGTGCTTAACCTTAAATAACTCTAAAGTTATTTTTACTGTAGGGATAGATAATTAAATGTTAGATAATTTATTTTATATATCTAACTAAAATCTAACCAAAGTATAATTTTAATTAAATATAAATAAAATTATGAAAAATTGTAAGTAAATCTAGTTTAGAAAAAATGCTAAGCTAGATTTTTAATTCTTAAAACTAAAAGCAGAAGATATAGCTTCAGCAGAAAGTATTTTAGAATTTATATCTAAATGAGCATATACATTAGCAGTAGTAGAAAAATCAGAATGACCAAGCCATTCTTGAATAGCTTTCATAGACACATTTCTTGCTAACAATAAACTAGCGCAAGAATGTCTTAAATCGTGGAAACGAATATGTCTTAAACCACTATTTTTTAAAAGTAAAGGAAAATGCCTTGTAACATAGTCAGGTTTTATAATAGATCCATCAGGATTTAGGCAAACATATTCTTCATATTTTGTATTGTAGCTTTTCTTAAATTTCCTTTTATAATATTTTTGTTGTTTTTTAGCTGTTTCTAAGGCAATTATAATTTCATCAGTTAAAGGTAAAGTTCTATGACTAGCATTTGTTTTAGTTCTATCTTTAGCCAAAATCCTATTTGTACCTTTTATTTTAACTTCTACGATTGTATGCTTAATTGTAATTGTTTTATTCTCAAAATCAATAGCAGACCATTTTAAGCCTAAAACTTCACTTCTTCTTAAACCCATAAAAAGCTGTAAGTAAAATGACTAAATGAAGTGGATCATTTTTAGATTTTTCAAAAAGTGTATTCAACTCATTTTCAGAATAAAATGAACCAACGAAAATATTTTTTTTAGGACGTTTTACTTTGTCAGCAGGATTATTAACAATTAAATCATTTTTAAAAGCATAATCAAGTGATTTTCTAATAATAGCATGATAACGAATAACAGTTGTAGGTTTTAATCCATCAGCTAATAAAATATCATAAAAGTTTTGAATATGTATAGGTTCTAATTCTAGCAATTTTACAGGATTTAAAGTAAAATAATTTTTATTCTTGAATTAATCATTTGCAAATGAGATGTATAAGTGGTTAATTCAAGATTACCTTTTACTTTCTCAATCCATAATTTTAAGTAGTCAAAGTAAAGAATATTTTCATCATAATATTTACGAGAATCCATTATATGCAATTTTTCTCTAAATAACATATACTTTTTAGCCTGTTCATTATTTTCCTTTTTAATACGTTCTTGTAAATTAAAAGATTTTTCAAATTGCTCTCTATATTCTTCAGCTTTTTGCAAAGCCAGTCTTTTATTACCACGAGCGACTTTAATTCCAGTTGAAACCCATTTTTGTTTTCTTTTATTGTTATCATCTTTATAATTAATTACTGCTTGATATATATTATTTTTTTCGTGTAAACTAACAGTTATATTTGTTTTACGTAGGTTTTCTGTTATATTTTGCATAAATAACTCCTTTCGTTCATAACAGAATTGAATTTACCTACTATTTATAATATTGGAATTATAATAGCATAGATTTAATCAAAAATCTAGTTATGAGCAATTTTTTTCAGTAAGATATAAAATTACATCTGCTTTTGCAATTTTGTATTGTCGACCGATTTTAATAGATTTAATAATATTATTTTGCAATAAATGATAGGCTAGCTTTTTACTAATACCACCTAACATTGATTGTAGTTCTTTAACATTTACAACATCAGGATAATTTTTAAACATAGATTTATAATATTTTTGCGAATTATTACTACACATTTCTATACCTCCAGTAAGTAAAATATATTTATAAAAAAGTATAGCAAGTTAATTGTTAAAAGTATACTGCAGGATTTTGCAATGTTTTTGCAAAAAATTATGTTAAATAATAAAAAGTTTAGTTTGGTTTAGTTTAGTCAAAATTTTTCTCTAATTCTATATCTAGCTCTAGCTCTTTCTCTCCGTAACAAAACCGTTACAGGTGCGTTACATTGTAACATCAAACCTTGTAATTCAGTGATAGCAATATTTTTAAAATTATAAAAAATTATTTGCGTTAGTTTTCTGTTACAATGTAACGTTTTGAAGAATTTATAAATATAAACAATTTAACATTATGAAACAATAAAAAAGTGGAAATTATGTTACAAGTAACATCAAAAAATATATTGAAAAATAGAACTAATGGTAGTATAATTTAAAACATTATAGGAAAAGAGGTAATTTATTGAATAAAGAAGAAGTAATAAAAAACAAAAATGAAGCAATAAAAATGATGACAGATTATTTAGATAATTGTTTAGCAATAGATGATATTTCTAATATAAAGAAAGTTAATCTAATATCATATTGGCAAAAAGATTATATAAATTACATTAAAGATGAAAATAATTTTAATCCTATAAATTTAAAGACATATGAAAGAGGAGATATAATCAAAGTAAATTTAGGCTTTAATATTGGAAGTGAATTGGGAGGATT
>CARBKU010000181.1 GCA_948946035.1 uncultured Clostridia bacterium | reverse complement strand
AATGATTGTTTCTTATATTGCATCAGTTACTTTAGATTATATGAATATTAGATATGCAAGTTTATTTATTGGAATTATATTTACAATAGTGGTATTTTTAATTTCTTTATATATGAAAAATAGAGTTGGGTTAAAGCCTGAAAATTATCATAAAAGTGAAATTGAAATTATTAAATAAGATAATACAAATAATCCAGAATATTTATCAAAAACATTTGACAAATAAAAGTATTTAATAGATAATATAGATATTAAAGCACAAAAGGAAAAATCGAGGAAAATTACAAAGGAGGATACAATAAAAATGTATGTATTTAATAGAATTACAGTAAATCCACAATTACCAAAAAGGATAGAAAAATTATCAGAAATATCAAATAATTTATGGTGGTCATGGAACACAGAATTCCTAAGACTATTCAAAAAAATAGATATAGACTTATGGGAGCAATCAAACAAAAACCCAGCAAAATTTTTAAAACACGTATCACAAGAAAAGCTAGAAAAAGTAGCAAAAGATACAATATTTTTAAAAGAATATGACAAAATAGTAGAAGACTTTGAAAACTATATAAACAGTAAGAATACATGGTATTCAAACAAATATCCAAAAAATAAAGAAGACCTAATTGTATATTTTTCAGCAGAATATGGTTTAGACGAAACCATACCCATATATTCTGGTGGACTTGGAATATTATCAGGAGACCATCTAAAATCAGCAAGTGATTTAGGCATTCCATTAGTAGCAGTGGGATTACTATATAAAAATGGCTATTTTCATCAAAAAATCAATGGATATGGGGGACAAGAAACAGAATATCATAACATAGAATTACAAGATATGCCAATAAATCCAGTAAAAGATGAAAATGGAGAAGACCTAATAATATATGTTAAATTTCCAAAAAGAAGATTATACTTAAAAGTGTGGCAAATAAACGTTGGAAGAGTAAAATTATATTTATTAGATTCTGATATTGAAAAAAATAATGAAGAAGATAGAGATGTTACACTAAGATTATATGGCGGAGACCAAGAAATGAGAATTCGTCAAGAAATTGTATTAGGACAAGCAGGGGTAAACTTACTAACAAAATATCTTAAACTAAAACCTACAGTTTACCACATGAATGAGGGACATTCAGCTTTTTTAAACATAGAAATAATAAAAAACATAATAAAAGAAAAGCAAGTATCATTTGAAGTAGCAAAAGACATAGCAAGTTCAAAAACAGTATTTACAACGCATACACCAGTACCAGCTGGAAATGATATATTTCCGCTTGATTTAGTAGAAAAATACTTTAAAGATTTTTGGCAAAGACTAGGACTAACAAGAGAAGAATTTTTAAAATTAGGAATGAAGCCATGTGAAGAATTAGAACAAGGATTTAACATGGGAATATTAGCACTAAAAATAGCAGGAAAGAAAAATGGTGTTAGCAAATTGCATGGTGCAGTATCAAGAGAATTATTTGGTGAAATATGGCCAAACATTGCTTCAAATGAATCTCCAATAGGTTATGTTACAAATGGTATACATACATGTTCATGGCTTGCACCAAAAATGAAAGAACTATACAATAAATATTTAACACCATATTGGCAAGATAATATACATAAAAACAGTACATGGGAAGATGTAAAAAATATACCAGATGAAAAATTATGGGAAGTACATAATGACAGAAAACAAAAATTATTAAAAATAGTAAAAGACAACACAACAGAAAGATTAAGACGTTCAGGATATAGTTATGAAGAAATAAATGAAATAGTTTCAAAAATAAATCCAAATGCATTAACAATAGGATTTGCAAGAAGATTTGCAACATATAAAAGAGCAACATTAATTTTCAAAGATTTAGAGAGAATTACACAAATATTAAACAACCAAGAAAGACCAGTACAATTAATATTTGCAGGAAAAGCACATCCAGCAGATAAAGAAGGGCAAGACCTAATAAAATACATTCATGATGTTTCAATGATGCCACAATTTAAAGGAAAAATATTCTTACTTGAAAATTATAATATTGCAATGTCAAGATACCTAATAAGTGGTGTAGATGTTTGGCTAAATAATCCAAGAAGACCAATGGAAGCATCAGGAACAAGTGGACAAAAAGCATCTGTTAATGGTGTTATAAACTTTAGTATATTAGATGGTTGGTGGGCAGAAGGATATACTGGGGACAATGGATGGACAATTGGAACGAATGCAGAATATGAATCTTACGAATCACAAGATTCAGCAGATAGTCAAAGCATGTATCGTAAATTAGAAGATAAAATAATCCCAGCATATTATGAAAAAGATGAAAAAGGAATGTCTAAAAAATGGTTGGAATTAATGAAAAATTCTATAATAACAACAGGAGGAAATTATAGTACATCTAGAATGTTAGTTGACTATACAAATAAACTATATATGCCATTATGCAACTTAACAAAAAAATACTATTTAGATATTGATAATGTTGCAACATATAATAGTTGGAAAAAAGATTTATTACAAAACTGGAAAGATATTAAAATTACACAAGTAGACAATATGGACAATATCACAATTGATGCTGGAAATAATATTGATGTTGCATGTGAAGTAGAACTTCCTAATATTGATGTTAATAATATAACAGTTGAAGTATATTATGGTAAAATTTTAGATAATGGAGTAGTAGAAGATGTTACTATTATTCCAATGAAATTAACAGATAGAGATGATGAGAATAAATATTATTATTACACTGCAAAAATCCAATTAACAACAGGCGGAAATTATGGTTATACTTTTAGAGTAATGCCAAAACATGATATGCTGTTAGAAGCTACAAATTTAAATTTAGTTAAATGGATAACAAAATAAAAAAAGCTTATATTATAAATGTAAAATATTTTAAATAAATACTAACATTTATAATATAAGCTTTTATAAAATTGCACCTGAAATTAAAATACCAATATTATCATTATATATATCATTAAATTGGGAAATAGGAAGTGGGTTTTCTCCAATACCAGCTTCAATAGTATATCCAGGTCTATTATAATTTTGAATAAACCAATCTTTATAACCTGCAAAACTAGAATTATAAGGAACATCTGTTAACAAATATCCACTTGAATTGGCAAAACGAGTTCCTATTTCATAACCATTAGGAGGATTTATATTTTGAAAATTCCAATAAATCTCTTGACCTTGTGTGTGATATGAAATTATTAGTCTAAAATCATGCATTAAGGTAAATTGGTATATTACTATAGATTCAGGTTCTGTTAAAGGCCCATATCCTACAAAGTCACGAGGTGCAGGCCCGAGTAAATCCTTGTGCGTATTTTATTTCTTTTGCTTGTTCCCAACCAGCAGGGAATTGTAAATTTAAATCCACACCTGTTGTCTTTCGTAATTTCCAATTTTAATAAAGAATAAATTAAAGTTAGCAATTACCTGTTAATACTGGATTTTAGCTTATAATGTTAAATTAAAAATATTTACAGGAGCAAGGTGTGATTAGGCATCTTGTTTAATTTTTAGGTTACTAGATATGGTTTTAAAATAAGAAGTATTGAAACATAGTCAACTGTAATGAAAATGTAATATAATTTTTTTAATATATTTTTTGCTATGAAAAAAAGTAACGACAAAAATCACTGTATTTAATGAAGATATCATTAGTAAGTGTTCTTTTTGATTAAGACTTCTTTTAAAAAGGATAAGTTTCTAAAAACTAATGGTAGTGCAACCTTATACGTGTAATATATCTGTAATAGTTGAAATATAGACATTTTAAGAGATTTAGTATATAATTAACTCATTAAGA
>CARBKU010000180.1 GCA_948946035.1 uncultured Clostridia bacterium | reverse complement strand
ATTGCTTATTTGTGTTCTTTTAGTGAAAGTTTATTTTATAAAAGGGTATACATACTATTTTTAAAATAATATATATACCCTTTTATATTTATTTATTTTCAAATTTTTTAATTAAGTTTTCTATTAAAATTACTTCTTTTTCTCCTGTTTTATTGTTTTCTAATTCTATATTATTTTCATCTGTTTTATCTCCTAAAACAATCATATATGGTGTTCCAAGAACTTTACAGTCTTTTATTTTAGCACCTATTTGCATATTTTGTCTATCATCTAATATAGTATTTATGCCTTTTTCGTTTAATATGTTATATAAATCATTTGCTTGTTTTAATTTGTTTTCATCTTCAACTTTTGGTATTATTTGTATTTTATATGGTGCAATTGTTTCTGGTAGTACAAACCCACATGGCCCCCATTTTGCATCATTTATAATACATTGTTCATATAATGCTGCTAATGTTCTACTAACTCCTATTCCATAGCATCCCATATAATATAATTCTTCTTTTCCTTCTTTGTTTATGTATTTGCCATCCATCATTTCAGAATATCTAGTTCCTAATTGGAATATATGCCCAAGTTCCATTGTTCTTATTTCTTTAAATTTAGAAATGTCTGTTATATTATATTCTTTTTCTAGGTATTCTTTACAATCTTCTCTTTCTAGTATTTCTGTATTTAATCCAATTCCTTCTTCTTCGTTATATAGAATTTTATCTTCTCCTTGTTCTGATATTAACATGAATTCTTCTGATTTTTTTCCGCCCATTGCTCCATTGTCTGCAACTATTGGTATTACTGACATTCCTATTTTTTCAAATATTTCTAAAAATGCGTTTCTTGCATTTAAATATGATTTTTCCATTCCTTTTTCGTCAAGGTCAAAACTATATGCATCAAGCATTGGAAATGATTTTCCTCTTAATAAATATCCTCTTGTTCTTATTTCGTTTCTAACTTTTTCTCCAATTTGATAATATGTAACTGGTAAGTTTTTGTATGATTTTAATTTCTCTTTTGCAAATTCTAGTACTGCTTCTTCCCCTGTTGGTGCTAGACAAAATGTTCCTTTATTTGATTCTGTTATTAGCATTGTACCATCATTAACATAATGGTCATATCTTCCTGAGTTTTTCCATATAGTGTCTGGTTGTAATGTTGGTAGTAATATTTCTATACATCCATATTTGTTTAATGTTTCTGTTATTATTTTTTCTATATTTCTTCTTACTAATAATGGTATTGTATTATATGCAAATAGACCTGCTCCATATTGAACTATTTGTCCTGTTTTTAATAATATACTTTGTCCTGGGTACATTTTGTCTATGTTGATTAATTTTACTGTGTTCATTCCTGTTTGTGATAATTTCATATTTAACCTTCTTTCTTTTTCATTTTTATTCTTGCTTTTCTATATTTTCTTGTTCTTCTTGCATGTTTTCGCTATGCTTATTTTCTTCATTTTCATTTTCTTCTTGTATATTTTCGTTATGATTATTTTCTTCACTTTCTTCTTGCTCTATTAAATCATCTATTACTATTTGTCTGTTTTCGTCTAATTTGTATTTCGGCAGTTCTGGTAACTCTTTTAGTGATTTGTATCCAAACATCTTTAAGAATTCTTGTGTTGTTTTATATGACATTGGATTCCCTGGCAATTCTTTTACCTTTCCTGATTCTTCTATTAACCCATATTCTAGTAATTTGTACACACATCCATCTGCTGATACCCCTCTTATTGCTTCTATTTCTGCTCTTGTTATTTGTGGATTATAACTGATTATTGCAAGTGTTTCTAGTGCTGCATTTGATAGTTTTGGTTTGTTCCTTTTGTCTAGTATTGGATATATGTACTCGTATAGTTCTTTTTTTGTGCATAATTGATATGAGTTTTCTATTTCTATGATTTCTATTCCTCTTTCTTTTTCTTGCCATTCGTTTTGCATTTCTTTTATTATGCTATCTATTTCTTCTCCTGATATTTCTAAATTTAGTATTAATTCTTTTTTTTCTATTGGTTTTCCTGCTGCAAATAGTATTGCTTCTATTATTGATTTTATTTTTTGCTTTTCCATATTATTCCTTCCTTAAATCGCTTGAAACATATTAATTTCAATGTATATATTATGTCATGAAATAAAAATTCTGTCAATATTTATATAATTTTTAAGTTTCATAAAAATTGCATTGTGCCATTGGAGGCAGAGAATTTTGGCAATATTAATATTGCCAAAATTCTCTGCCTCCAATATCACATTACTCAAAATCTTCAATTAATTGGTTTAACTCTTGTTTTCCATTAATTACAATTCCATTTTTCATATTATTTTTATCTGTTTCTGTTAAATACTCTGTATAAATATCAGTTTCCTCAATTAAACTTTCTGATCCATCTTCTAAAATCTTATATATAGTTACTTTCCCTTCATTATCTTTTATAATGTAATGTTCTCCACATTCATCATTAACCTGTTTAAATAAAACTATCTTATTACTATCAAATTCTTCTATTTGATACCCTTGATATTTTTCTTTTACTTCTTCTTTTGTTAAATTAACTAAATCTTTTGGTAATTCTAAATAATTACTTACAGTATGTCCACACTTATCATAATAAATTTTCTTTGTAAATGAGCAATTAGGTGAAACCTTTTCTTCTTCTGCATTTGTTTGCATCATTTCTTCTTTTTCTATTTCTTCGTACTCATCTGTGCACTCATCCAAAATTTCCTCATTTGAAATTTTTTCTTGAACAATTTCCTGTATATTATTACTTTTGCTTTCATTATTAGATATTATAATAGCTGTCCATATTCCTACTAAAACAATTATTACACAAGTAATTGCTATAATCACTCTCTTCATAGTAAAACCTCCATAATTTCTGCTTTTTACTATTATTTACATTTTTTATAAATATATACAGTTGCTATTTAATTTTATTTAAAATCTTATTAATCTTCCCATTTTTATTGACTTGTATCGTAACTTCACCATTCTTGTCTGTTCTAAATATTCTACTTCCATTTCCGTTCTAGTCTTTCTAAAACTCTATTATTTGGGTGGCCGAAAGTATTTTCTCCCCCTACTCCAATTAATGCTATTTTAGGTTTTACTACATTTAAAAATTCTTCTGTTGATGAAGATTTTGATCCATGATGGGCTACTTTTAATATGGTAGATTTTAATGTATTTGTATACTTATATTTTTCTAAAATTTCTTTTTCAGCAATTTCTTCAATATCTCCTGTAAATAGCATAGAAAATTTTTGGTACATCATTTTGCAAACCAAAGAATTATTATTAATATTATTTTCGCTAATTACTTTATTTGAACTTGGCCACAATACATCAAAATATAAATCTTTTTCTATTTTTATTTTTTGTCCTACTTCTACTACATATACTTTCATTTTCTTTTCTTTTACTATTTTTATAAACTTTTGGTAGTTGATTGAATCTTCAAATTGCTTACCTATTATTACATTTCTTACTTTTATTTCTTGTAACAAATATAGAATAGAACCGTACATGATCCTGGTCAAAATGGCTTATTATTACATAGTCTATTTTCATATATCCTCTATCCAATATGTAGGTAATAAGGTTTTTTTGCCCACATCAAATTCTTTTGACTTACTTCCACCACCATCAATTAATATTGTTTTATTTCTAGGTGTTTTTATAAAAGTACAATCTCCTTGACCTACATCAACAAAATATATTTCTAAATCTTTTGGACTAAATTTATATATGGCAAATACTAGAATTATGCATAATACTAAAAATTTATACTTTATTTTTGTATTTCTTTTTTTGAATTTG
>CARBKU010000179.1 GCA_948946035.1 uncultured Clostridia bacterium | reverse complement strand
CCAAAGGGGGCAAATAAATATTTACTATAAATATTTACTTTTAAAATAGTTCAAAAATTCCTATAACCATTCCTAATATACAAACCGAAATTAGGAATATTACTTGGTTTTCTTTTCTCTTTTTTGGTTTACTTAGTCTTTTCCATATAACAAAAGACACACCAAAAAGAATTACAACAGTAACTAACAATACCATAATCAGCATATAATCTCCTCCTGTCCTTTGTATTGTTTTTTATTTCAGGTATTACCTGTATAAATTTACATAAATTTTAAGATATATACAACTATCTAAAATTCTTAAAAAAATATTAACTCCTATACATTTGTAGACTTTTAGCCAACTATATGCTAAAATCAACTACGATATAAAAAATTGCCAATCTGTATTGATAATTTAAAATACACCTAAGGAAAAGGAGAAAAAAATGAAAAGATATGAGCCTAACTTAGACATTGGATTAACAAGTGAACAAGTACAAGATAGAATTAATAACAACCTTATTAATTATGACACTTCTGCACCTACAAAATCCATTAAGCAAATTTTATTTGAGAACTTTTTTACATTATTTAATTTTTTAAATTTAATTTTTGCTATTGCAATTTTTAGTGTTGGTTCTTACAAAAACATGACATTTTTATTAATTGTTAGCCTAAACACTGCAATTAGTACAATTCAAGAAATTCATTCTAAAAGAGTTGTAGATAAACTATCTATTATGGCAAGTAATAAAGCTAAAGTAATAAGAAATGGAAAAAAAGAAGAAATTGATATAAATAATCTTGTTTTAGATGATTTAATTGAATTTTCTACTGGAAATCAAGTTATGACTGACAGTATTATAAAACAAGGTACTGTACTTGTAAATGAATCTTGCATAACTGGTGAACCTGATAGTATTACTAAAAAATGTGGAGACATGATTTTATCTGGTAGTTATATTATTAGTGGCAAATGTATTGCAAAAGTAGAACACATAGGAAATGACAATTATACTGCACAAATTTCTAGCGGTGCTAAATTAATAAAAAAGACTAAATCTGAAATAATGCATTCTTTAAATAAAATAATAAAATTTTTAACATTTGCAATTGTACCTATTGGAATTGCTTTATTTTGTAGTCAATTAAATTTAGAAGGAGCAACATATCATGATGCAGTTATAAAAACAGTTGCTGCACTAATTGGTATGATACCAGAAGGACTTATACTTTTAACAAGTACAGTTTTAGCTGTAAGTGTTACACGTTTATCTAGGTCAAAAGTTCTAGTTCAAGACTTATATTGTATAGAAACTTTAGCAAGAGTTGATACTTTATGTTTAGATAAAACTGGTACTTTAACAGAAGGAACTATGGAAGTAAAAGATTATATTTCAAATGAAGAAAATAAAAAAGAAATGGAAAATATATTATCAAACATATCAAAATTTTCTGAAGATGAAAATTCAACTATTATGGCTATTAAAGACAAATTTTGCAACATAACTACAGAATTTATTCCTAATAAAAAAGTAGCTTTTTCATCTGAAACAAAATGGTCTGGAATTAATTTTAAAGATGTTGGAACATATATTATAGGTGCTCCCGAATTTGTTTTAAAGGAAAATTTTAAACAATATAAAGAACAAATAGAAAATTATTCTAAAGACTATCGAGTTCTAATTTTAGCACACAGCACTAGCGACTTTGGTAGAAATAATAATTTACCTGAAAACATTAAATTAATAGGATATGTATTAATATTAGACAAAATTAGGAAAGAAGCATCTACTACAATAAAATATTTTAATAGACAAGGAGTAACAGTTAAAATTATTTCTGGTGATAATCCTATAACTGTTTCTAAAATCGCTAAAAGAGTTGGAATTAAAAATTCGGAAAAATACTTTGATATGTCAACACTAGATGACGATACAAAACTAAAAGATATTGCTTTAAACTATTGCATTTTTGGTAGAGTATCTCCTACACAAAAAAAGGAATTAATAAAAGCTTTACAAGAAAATGGAAAAACAGTTGCAATGACTGGTGATGGTGTAAATGATGTTTTAGCTTTAAAAGAATCAGATTGTAGTATAGCTATGGCAAATGGTAGTGATGCTACAAAAAACATATCTAAACTTGTACTACTTGACTCCAACTTTGCCTCTATGCCCAAAATAGTTTCAGAAGGAAGAAGAACCATAAACAATATCCAAAGGTCAGCATCATTATTCTTAGTAAAAACCATATATTCATCCTTACTTGCTATAATGTTTTTATTTATGCATGAAAAATATCCATTCATTCCAATACAATTAAGTTTAATAAGTGTAGTAACAATTGGTATACCATCTTTTATGTTAGCATTAGAACCAAATAAAGAAAGAATTAAAGGAAACTTCTTAAAAAATGTAATCTCTAAAGCACTACCTACTGGACTACTTGCTGTAATTAGCATAATTTTAATAACAATACTAAAAAAATATAACATAATTTCAGAAGAAAGCTTCTCTAGCCTATGCGTAAAATCTACTGGAACATGTGGATTGCTATTACTACTTACATTTATACCAACAAGAAAAAGTGAAGATACTAAAATGCCAATATCAATATATAGATTAGCACTTACAATTGCAATGGTTGCTTTATTTACAACTGGTTTAACAATATTTAAAGGATTTTTTAACATTTAGGGACAGGTTTTGTTTGTTTCAATTTTTTTGTCGTTTATTGTCTACAATAGGGACAGTCTTGTTTTGTTACACTTTTTTGTTGTTTATTGCATAATAATAATGTCAACAAACAACAAAAAAGGAAATAAAAATGACTGTCTCTATTGTATCATAAAGGAACTTTAGTATTTTAAAGCTTTTTAAATATTTCTAAATGTGTTATTTCGTCTAAAATTATCCTTTCATATACTCTTCTTAGATACATATTATTTGTATTTTGCATTAATTTTCTATATCCTGCTATTGCTTTTTCTTCTAAACAAATATTTATTTTCATTGCTTCTTTTATATTTGATATTTTGTAATTTACATCATTTGCACTCCATTGTTTTTCATCACAGTTTTTAAATATTGGCTTTTCTCCTAGATTTACTAAAATTTCTCCTAATATGTTAATATGATGCATTTCTTCTATTGCTATATTCAATAGTATTCTACTTATTTCTTCTTTGTCTTTTAAATCAATATGCTCATATATGTATTGTGTGACAGCTGTTAGTTCTCCTTCCTTTCCTGCAAAATTTTCATATACTAAATTTGCATATCTTTTATTAGGATATAAATTTGGTATTGGTGGATATGGAACTTTTTTATTTCTTGCTAACATTTGTTTTAATTCTTCATAGTTTGTCATAAAAAACACCTCTTAATTTATTTTATGTAGGTGTTTTATTTATTGATACTATTTCTAAACTTTATTACAATAAACGACAAAAATCTTGAAACAAAAAAGACCTGTCCCCTTGTAGTTTTTTTATATATAATATATAATATCAATTGATAATTTAACTTAGGAGAAGATATTTATGGAACATTGGAGTGTTGATGATTATAAGAATTTTACAAATGGAGTTAAAAGAAAAAGTAAGTATAGGGCTACAAAAGTTTCTGTTGATGGACATACTTTTGATAGTCAAAAAGAAGCAGATTATTATTGTGAATTAAAGTTAAGACTACAAGCCCAAGAAATTAATGGTTTTTGTTTACAACCAATTTTTATTTTAGCACCTGGATTAAAATATAAAGCTGATTTTGTTGTATTTAATAAAGACAATTCAACAGAGGTTATTGATGTTAAAGGTTTTAAAACTAAAGAGTATATTGCTAA
>CARBKU010000178.1:1309-3846 GCA_948946035.1 uncultured Clostridia bacterium | reverse complement strand
CAAAAAAATTAGATGTAAACTCATTTATTTACATCTAACAGTATACATGTAATTTGTTATTTAATTGGAATATAAATTTCAATGACAGAATTTTCTCGATTCCAATGAAATTTATAATCATATTTTTCAAAATAAACAAATTGTTTGTTCTCTACTAAAATATTATTTTTAGGTATTATTTCTTTATAAACATAATTGATAGTATCTTTTAGTTTATTCATATTACCAATATGTTCTACCTTTAAATATTTACTTTTTAAAATTACCTTTTCTGTAAAGTCATCTGGCACAAAATTCTTTTTAGGAATGGATATGTAATAAAATACCTTATTTTCGATTTTTTCAATAAAAGCATATTTACACCAATTACTTCCTAAATATAACTTATTGTTTCTTAATTTACTATTAAATATTTTCCAATGATTTTGTGCTAATTTCACATTATTACTTAATGATTTTGATAATTCATACATTATCCCTATCACACTAAACTCTTCTAATTCTATTATTTGATAATCCATCTATTTTTACCTTTTTAATTTGTGTGCTGTTATAATTGTGTAACTATATGAATTGATTGTTATTTTTATATTATCAATTTCACAATACCAATTTTTGCCCTGCTTATAGATATTACAATTTTTATCTAAAACTTTATTTTTACAATACTCAACAACATCATTCGTATCTAACTTAAGGTTTTTCTTAATTCTATCAATACCCATTTCAGTAGTATGAACTTTATCTATATCATTAAGTAATATTTGTTTATCTTCCATAAATATCCCCCTACAAATTACTCGTATAATGAACATGTAGTCCATTATACATTTTTTATTCTTAAATCCATTGTATAATATCTACATAGACACTGTGGATTAGTGCAAATTACTATCGCTTTGACGATTACAATAATAGACTCTAACCACAGATGTTTGTTTAATTGTTAATTAGTTAGATAACGCTTGACGTTTAATATTGAACGAGTTTACTTTCGACAAGCATTTCGTGGAACACATTGTCTAAAATATTTTGTAAAGGAGTTTTTATTATGCTTTATGTTGGAATTGATGTTGCAAAAGATAAACACGATTGTTTTGCTATGAATTCTGATGGTGAAATATTAATCGAAAAATTAACCATAACAAATAATTTAGATGGTTTTGAAACTCTCTACAATTCTTTAATGCAGTTCTCTACTTCATTAAACAATATTAAAGTAGGGCTTGAAGCTACTGGTCATTATAGTAATAATATTCTAAACTTTCTGACTGAAAAAGGATTTAATATCTATCTTATTAATCCATTACAAACTAATCTTTACGTAAAAGGTCAAAGCCTTAGAAAGACTAAAACAGATAAGTTAGATGCTCACATTATTGCTACAATGCTTATTTCAGATAACTTAAAACCCTACATACCAGTATCATATCATATTTCTGAATTAAAATCACTAACTAGACATAGATTTCGTTTAGTGAAAGAAAATTCAAAGTTTAAAACATCTCTTGTAAGATTAGTAGATATTGTATTTCCAGAGTTTCCGAAAATTGTTTCATCTGTTGCTCAAAAATCTAGTTTAGCTTTAGTGCAAAGGAAATAGCTGAATGTAATCTTAAACATTTAACACATCTTCTATATGACAATTCAAATAAAAAATTTGATAGAGATAAAGCTATTGAGATTAGAGAATTGGCAAAAAAATCAATAGGTTTAAATAGTAATTCTGTTTCATTTGAGTTGAAACAAACTATTAGTATTATTCAATTCTTGCAAAATCAAATAGATGAGCTTGATAAAAGAATTAAAGAAATTTTATTAGAAATGGATACACCTATTCTATCAATTCCTGGTATTTCTTTTAAATTAGCTGGTACTATTATTGCTGAAATTGGAGATATATCAAGATTTGATTCTCCTGCCAAATTATTAGCTTTTGCAGGATTAGATCCTTCAATATATCAATCTGGTAAATTCTTTTCTACTCATTCTGTAATGGTAAAGCGTGGTTCTAAATATTTACGTTTTGCTTTAATGAATGCTGCTAGAATGGTTTGTATGAATGATATTACTTTTAATAATTTTAAAGAGAGAAAATTATCTGAAGGTAAGCATTATAGGGTTACATTGGGGCATGTTGCAAAAAAGTTAGTACGTGTAATTTATTATTTATTAAAAACTAATACAAAATATCAAGCTGATAAAGTAGCTTAATATCAATATTTTCATAGTTTTTAAAAGCATTTTTCGGAATGCTTATTTGTTATGCAAAAAATATTTCTTAACACATAAATTGTAATTATTACTTAAATGTATTTTTTAAATACTCTTTTGCAATAAATAGTTTTGTCCTCAACTCATTTTCCCTATTTTTCAATACTTCAACATCTTCATCCATATTCCAATTAATCCACTCATTTAAGTTCATTTCTATACCATTGATAATATCCTTCCTAAATAAATTAAAATCCATATCTATTTTTTTATATTCAACATCATCACCATTTTTTACAATAATATATACTTCATTAAAATAA
>CARBKU010000178.1:0-1299 GCA_948946035.1 uncultured Clostridia bacterium | reverse complement strand
TTTCAGTTCCTTCTTCATTAATAAAAATAGAAATAGGTAAATTACTTTTTAGACTAGAAATAAGAGAATCTAAAAAATCCATTGGAATATCTGTTAAATAAGAACCATTTATTGTATAGCCTCCAATATTAATATCTACCCACCCTCCTTTAGGTCTACTAAACATATTTATATCCTCCTTACAAATTACTCGTTGTCTGTTTATTATACAAATTATTTAAAATCTTTCTAAAAAACTATTGACATTCATATAGTTAGTCTATTAGTCAATATGATTATAGCATAAATTAAATAAAAAAATAAAGAGACATACCAAAATTTTATCTACCTTATCATCATAAAAAAAATTAATAAGTTTATCACTAAATTGTCCCTTTTGGTAAGATATTCGATAGCATACGCTATCGCCTACTTACCTCCACTCACAAAACTATCAAATCAATATCCTAAAATCTTTTGTTTTCAATGATTTGCTCATTTTGATACCTATCAAATTTTGTTACTTTACAAATTATCAAAAATTTGATATTATTTAACAAAAAAATTCTTCATTTGAGTAATTATTTTAAACAAAAAAATACATACTTCACTAATTTTTTATTAATAAAGTATGTGATTTCTTTTTTATTTAACTTGAATTCAAATCACTTTATCAATCATATTTCACTTGGTGTCTACTTTGGAATCTTTCTTCTGGTATATCATGTAGACAAATTGCTATTGCTAAACTTAAACCTAATTTTATTGATGCCTCAAAACCAGAACCAATTGCTAATCCCTCTGGAAAATTATGTATTGCTAATCCTATAGATACTATTATACCTGTTTTTAATAAAGTATTTTTTTCTCCTTCAAATCGCTTAGTATTACTAAATTTTTTCTCAACTAGTATATCACAAAATATCATTGCAATAATTCCTACTAGTATTCCTATTATTATATTAAAAATATTACTAATACCTAATGCTTCTGGTATTAAGTCAAAACATATAATAGCCATCATTAATCCTGATGCAAAAGATAAAATAAAACTCAAAAATTTATTTGAGTTCTTTTTTAAAATAACCCCAATTATTCCTCCTAGAGTTGTTCCAAATGTTCCAAAAAATAATCCTAAAAGTGTTGTTTTTAAAATTTCATTTATCATATAAAATCTCCTTAAAATATTTTCATACTTTAATTTATTGATAAAATATTTAATTTATGATATTACTTTTAAAAAATCTTCATACAGTTTTTTTTGGATTTAAATCTTTTAATTTTCTAATACAATTTTTATCTTTGTATATTAATATAACT
>CARBKU010000177.1 GCA_948946035.1 uncultured Clostridia bacterium | reverse complement strand
TGTTCATTTACTTTTTCCTTAAATTTTTGTTGCATTTCAAATGAAAATTTCGGATTTTCAATTTTAAGTGGTTAAATTAATAGTTTTGCAAAATTGTCAAAATTCTTCGTCTCGCTGGCAATTCTACAAGACTATTGATTGTACTTTAAAAGTTATTATTCATCGTTTTTTCTTTTGCATAACTAACCAAGCCTACAAATAAAGGTGCTGGTTTATTTGGTCGTGATTTTAATTCTGGATGAAATTGTGCAGCTATAAAATAAGGATGTTCTTTAACTTCTACAATTTCGACTAACGAACCATCTGGTGATGTTCCAGAGACTGTTAATCCTGCTCTTTCTAATTGTTCTTTATACAAATTATTAACTTCAAACCTATGTCTATGTCTCTCTGAAATTTCTTCTTGTCCATAAATTTTACTTGCTATTGTGTCTTGCTTTAATATACAAGGATATGCACCTAAACGCATTGTTCCACCTTTTTTATTTATCGCTTTTTGTTCTTCCATAATATGAATTAACAGATTCTTTGTTCCTTCATCAAATTCTGATGAATTAGCATCTTGTAACTTTAATACATTTCTTGCATATTCAATAACTGCCATTTGCATTCCTAAACAAATTCCTAAAAATGGTATATTATTTTCTCTTGCATATTTTATTGTTTCTATTTTTCCCTCAATACCTCTATTTCCAAAACCGCCTGGTACTACTATTCCATCAAACTTACTAAGCTTTTTTGCTGAATTGTCTTTATTTATTGTTTCAGAATCTATTAGTTCAATATCAACTTTTACATTGTTTGCAAATCCCGCATGATGTAAGCTTTCAATTACAGATATGTATGAATCCTCTAATTTTATGTATTTTCCTACTATTACAATTTTCACTCTATTATTATCATCAATATTTCTTATTTTTTTTATCATATCTTCCCATTTTGAATTTTCTGGGATGTATTTTTCTAATTTTAAATGATTACATACTTCTCTTGCTAACCCCTCTTCTTCTAGCATTAATGGTACTGCATATAAACAATCTGCTGTTTTATTTTGAATTACACTTGTTTTTCTTACATTGCAAAATAATGATAGTTTTTCTCTAATGTTATCTGGTATATCTTGTTCTGTTCTACATACTAAAATATCTGGTTTAATTCCTAAACTTTGCAATTCTTTCACAGAATGTTGCGTTGGCTTTGATTTTATTTCGTTTGAACCAAATATATATGGTAATAGTGTTACATGAATATATATTACATCCTCTGGATTTTTTTCTAGTCCAACTTGTCTTATTGCTTCTATTATTGACAATCCCTCTATATCTCCAATTGTTCCACCTATTTCTGTTATTACAATGTCTGTATCTGTTCCTTCAAATCCATATATTTTTTCTTTTATTTCATTTGTTATATGTGGTATTACTTGAACTGTCTTTCCTAAATAGTCTCCTCTTCTTTCTTTTTCTATTACATTAGAATAAATTTTTCCCATTGTTACACTAGAATTTTGGGTTAAATTTTCGTTTATAAATCTTTCATAATGTCCTAAATCTAAATCTGTTTCTGCCCCATCATCTGTTACAAATACTTCTCCATGTTCGTATGGATTCATAGTTCCTGGATCTATATTTATATATGGGTCAAATTTTTGTATTGTTACTTTATATCCTCTATTTTTTAATAGTCTTCCTAAAGACGCTGCAGTTATTCCTTTTCCTAATCCTGATACTACTCCTCCTGTTACAAAAATATATTTTGTGTTCATTTCTTCCTCCTTAATAAAAATAAAAAAAGATTAAAAAAATTCCTAAAAAATCGGTTTTTTTTTAATCTATAATTATTTTAACACTTGTTTTGTAAAAATACAAGTATTTTTATAACTTTTATTATTTTAGGTTAATTAAAGTTTCGATGTCCGTTTTTTATTTTTTATTTTGACATCATAACAAACCTTTTTTCTTAAATTATTTATGCTACTTTTTTTCTTGTCATGTTTAAATCTTCTATAGCTATTTCATAAAATCCTAGCTTGTTTAACATTTCTTTTCCTACTATCTTTTCCATCTCTTTATATGGCGTTGACCATCCTAAATTCTTTCTTGGATAATTGTTTATCCTATTTATTTTTTCTATTATATCACTATCTTTATACTTTGCAAAATCCACTCCTTTGGGATAAAAATATCTTATTAATCTATGTTGATTTTCTATCTGTCCCTTTTCATATGATGCATATGGATCTGCATAGTATAAACTCAATCTTTTCTCTTTTCCATTTTTTGATTTCTCTATTCCTTTATAATCTAAGAATTCACTTCCATTATCTGTTATTATTTTTTCTAATATTGATTTGAATTTATCCTCCATAGTTATTTCTAATTTATCTAATTCTTTTATTATAGTTTCTTGTTTTTTATTACTTATCGGTATTCCAAATAAAAAGCTCGTCTTTCTATTTATTAGTGTCATTAGTAATTTGCTTCCTTTTATGCCTTCTACTGTATCCATTTCTCCAAAGCCATCTAATTTTTGTTTCTTTTCTTCTTCAGTTAAATCTCCATAACTTCTTCCATTTGCTCTATGTTTTTCCCTATTAGGATTTCTTTCTCTTTTTTCTTCCTTTGGCTCTCTTTTTAATTTATTTCTTAAATCTATATTTTTACATTTCATTAATCCTCTATCTATTCTTAAATATAATGTTGGTAACGATATTCTTTCTCCAGTTTTATTCTCTGTTGTCTGTAATGCTACCTCTGGTGATATTCCATGTTTTATCTTTTCTGATAACTCATCCATATATTCTGTGTTTTCTATTTCTTTCATATTTTTTATTGATTTCTTCTTATTTTCTTCATGTTGTTTTAATGCTTTCTCAGCTATATATACAAGTTTTACCTTTCTACATTGTTTAAAATTAGGACACCCATTACATACTTTTTTTCGTCCTCTTAATTTATCACATTTCACAACTGGTTCATAATCTTCACAATTTTCTACTGCTATTTTACAATCTTTACATCTCGAACAATATCCTGCAAGCATATTATTTCCACATAATCCTGTTTTTTTACATTCGTCATATTTCCTACATACATCACATTTTTTATTTATTTTTACTATTATTGAAAAATTTTTTATTTCTTTTTGAATGCAACTTGAATCTCTTTCAAGAGCCTTTCCTATCTGGGTTGCATTATAACACTCATTTAACATTGTTTCAATTTTTCCCATTTCTATTTGATTTAAGGGTTTATTTTTTCTGTTCTCTGTTGTATAATTAATTTGACACATAACAGACCTCCAATATTTGTTTTTCGCAAAAACAATTTTATAATATTGGTCTTTATGTGTCAATTTTTTATTATTTGGTAACTTTTTCCATAAAAACGGATTTCCTAACTTTAATTAAATCTTTTATTATTTTACTGTTACTAGATAATGCTTTTTTGAGTTTAATATCTTGAAAATACTGATATATAAATATTTACGCAGTATCGGATGTGATTGAAATACATTTAAAAATTCTTTGAAATATAGGGACTTTCACCCTCAAGTTGTTGCCCATGCTGGGCACACTTAAACAAGGGCGATTATAAAAACTCGCCCTGTTTGCTATTCGAGTACGATTTAAAAAAAATTATACTCGATATCTTCCTCCTCTTTATTCTCTACATCATTTACGGTTTCCAAACCTAAAAAATGCAAGATTTTTTCTACCCAAGTCATATAATAGCCCTCCTCATACACTTTATTAATTATATTTTACCATTTTATCATAATTATGTCAATTAAACCAAACAATCGTCTGTAATTAATCTGTGATAATATTACCCTAAGAAAATATCTCATGAAAATGATACC
>CARBKU010000176.1 GCA_948946035.1 uncultured Clostridia bacterium | reverse complement strand
TAAGACAGAATGAAACAAAAAAGTCATATACTAAAAAAATGACAGATAATAAAGTTAAAGACCTAATTTTGAATCATATAAATTATAGTAAAATACTTAAAGAACAATGTGAAGAAAATAATATAAAATATTATGATACTTCATATGATAGGGATAAAATATTAAAAGAAATAATGAAGTATCTATTAGAATAAATCTGTTTTTTAATTATTTAGTGGTCACAAATTGTGACCACATTAGACTACAATTCAATTTTAGGCTGATACTTCTCAAGCCACATATTAACCTGACAAAGGTAAGCCATAAGTTGAGGACCAGTCATTAACTGTCCGAAACCAAGGTCTAGTAAAAGACTTTCCATCAGAGTTTAAAATATCTAAAATATATTGTCTATTTAACAAATTATTAATAGGAGCATTTTTATCCTTCATAATAATAGTGAGCATATCCTTTACCTTAGACAAATAATTTGGATTATGAGTTTTAGGATAAGGAGATTTTTTTCTATCTACAATTTCAGAAGGTAAAAAATCATTACAAACATAACGAAGAAGACCTTTTTCTCTTCCATTTAAAGCTTTCCATTCCCAAGGAATATTCCAAACATATTGTGCTAAACGATAATCACAAAAAGGTACACGAAGTTCAAAGCCATTATACATAGACATTCTGTCAGACCTATCTAAAAGAGTCTGCATAAACCAATTTAATGTCAAATGAGAAATTTTTCTTTTTTCAGCAGTTTGTTCAGAATCACAATCTAAGATTTCAACTTCATTCAAACTTTCTTGATAGCGATAATCAATATATTCTTTTAAATTAATTTTATTATTGATAACAGGATTTAATAGTTGTTGTCTTTCATTTATAGCAATTGACCAAGGAAATGTATTACTATTTAAACTATCTTCACGGAAAAACCAAGGATAGCCACCAAAAATTTCATCTGCACATTCACCAGTTAAACTAACTGTCATCTCTTTTTTTACATTTTTGCAAAATAAAAGTAAAGAAGAATCAATATCTGCCATTCCAGGAATGTCACGAGCAATCATAGCATCTTCCAAATAAGAAGCAAGTTCTGGTGTGTCAATTACAATTTTATGATGGTTAGTATGAAGATTTTTAGACATTAAGTCAATATAGTAATTATCTGAATTAGGTTGAAAATCACTTTTTACAAAGTTTTTATCATTATCAACATAATCAATAGAATAAGTATCTAAAGGAGGCAAACCTTGTTTTTTACAATAATCAGCTGCAAATTTAGTAATAATACTTGAATCTAGTCCTCCAGATAAAAAAGTACATAAAGGAACATCTGAAACAAGCTGACGTGTGATGGCATCATTTAAAAGATATTTTAAATTTTCACAAGTTTCTTGAAAAGTATCTGCATGTTTCTGGGATTTTAATTTCCAATATCTTTCTATATGAAATCCAGATTTATTGTAAATGGCAAAATGAGCAGGTTTTAATTCAAAAATGTTTTTAAAAACTGTTGTACCTGTTGTATGACTAGGACCAATACCAAATAATTCTGAAATTCCTTGTGAGTCAATTACTTTTTCAATTCCAGGATATGCAAATAATCCTTTTATTTCTGAAGAAAATATTAAAGTATTTTCAAACTGTGTATAAAATAATGGCTTTACACCAAAATGGTCACGAGCTAAAAATAATTCTTCTGTATTACTATTCCAAATAGCAAACGCAAAAATACCATTTAAATGGTTAACAACGTCATTACCATAATGAATAAAACTTTTTAATAAAACTTCTGTATCACAATGTCCATTAAAATCAAATCCATTTTCTTTTAATGTATTTCGTAATTCCTTTGTATTGTAGATTTGACCATTATATACAATAGCATATTCACCAAAAGAATATGTTTCAACCATTGGTTGCTTTCCGACCTTTAGGGTCAATTACAATTAATCTTTTGTGACCTAAAGCTACATGATTTTTTATGTAGTATCCTTGTTCATCAGGCCCTCTTTTAGTTAAAGTTTGATTCATATTTTCTAATATATTTTTTTTGTTTGATATATCTTTTTTATAATCAACAAATCCAACAAAGCCACACATAATTTACCTCCAAAATAAAATTTTTTGTTATTATTTAGAATAAATAGTAACTATCGTAATAGTTTATGCAAAAACTTAAAAAACATTTATTGATTTTAATAAAAAATTATAGTAAACTTTATTTGTAAAAATAAAAGGGAAGGAAAATAGTATAATGAATATAAAAAATGTAATAAAACATTTTGTACTAATCACACATCATAAATGGGTAGTATTTAAGTTATGTTGTAAAGCAGGGCAACCGTGGAGAGGCTTTTTACATGATTTTTCCAAATATTCACCAACAGAATTCTTTGAAAGTGCAAAATATTATGTAGGAACACATTCACCAATAACAGAAGCAAAGAAAGATAAAGGATATTCTGAAGCCTGGTTACATCATAGAGGAAGAAATAGACATCATGCAGAATATTGGATAGATAATAGAGCTCCTAATCAAACACCTATTATTCCATATAAATATGCAGTTGAAATGATTTGTGATAAATTGGCTGCAGGAATTATTTATGAAGGAAAGAATTGGAAAAAGGAATTTGAATTACAATATTGGAATAAAGAGAAAGAAATTATAAAAGTAAATAGCAATATACAAAATTTTATTACAGAAGTTTTCGAACAAGTAGCTGAAAATGGTATAAACGCTACATTAAAAAAGAAAAATATAAAAAAAATATATGAAAAGAACTGTAACCAACTATTGACAAAAAAGTAAAATACTTGTATAATCTTATAGTGACTATAATAATGAAAAAATAGAAAAAGATATAAACATATATCTAAAGCAAGGAGGGATTTAAATGGCACAACCAAAAAGAAGATGGTCAAAAGCAAGAACACATTCAAAAAGATCTACATGGAAAAAAGAAAACCCAACATATACAAGTTGTCAACATTGTCATGAACCTGTAATGCCACACAGAGTTTGTAAAAATTGTGGATATTATGATGGAAAAGAAGTAATAGCTAAAAAAGAAACTGAAAATGTATAAAAAAGTAGTACCAAAAGGTGCTATTTTTTATATTGTAGGAAAGTTCGTTACACATATAATCGTTGACACAAAATCAAAGATTTTGACAACAATTTATCTGAGTAAGGAGGACTTACTATACAATAAAAATACATTTTACTTAGAAATTGCTTTGCAATTTTGGCGAACGAACAATTAAACAGGGCTTGAAAGATTTAATTTTATTTTAATGTGTTGCTTTAATAAATTTGACAAATATAATAGGATAGTATAAACTTTAAAAAAAATGACAAGCCGTCACATGAGGTGAGAAAATGCCAAAAGCAACATATTTTAAATTAAATTTAGAAAAACAAAATAAAATAGAAAAAGCATTAATTGGAGAATTAGAAAGAAACTCTGTAGATAAAATATCAATAAGTAAAGTAATAGAACAAGCACAAATTCCAAGAGGAAGTTTTTATCAGTATTTTGAAAACAAGGAAGATGCAATAAATTATATAATAAATAAATTTATAAAAAAAGAGAATAAAAAAATTTATGATTATTTAGTAGAGAAAAAGGGAGATATTTTTGAAACATCTTTAAGAATGTTTGATGATATAGTAGAAGATTTGAATAATGAAAAAAATATTAAATTAAGTATAAATATACTTGAAGAATTAAGAAGAAATAATATTAGCATTATAGATAAAGAAAGAGTAAGCTTAAAAGAAAAAGAGAAAATAGAAAGTATAATAGATTTTTCTATGTTAAATATAGAAAGAAAATCAGATATAAAATATTTTATGGGAATAGTTACCTTGATAACAAGAGTGAGTATTATGGAAGTTATACAAGGAAAGATATC
>CARBKU010000175.1:475-3933 GCA_948946035.1 uncultured Clostridia bacterium | reverse complement strand
ACCTGAACTTGTAGAACAAATTATTAAAGAAGGACATATAGTAGGTAATCATACTCCTAAATCCTTAATGTCCAAAATTAATTAGTGTAATAATGTGCCATTGGAGAAAAATTTTGACAATAATATATTATTGTCAAAATTTTTTGTCTATAATGGTGCATTGCATAAATTTCTAAAATTTTACAAAAAATATTGACTTTACCATAAAAAGTATATAAAATAAATTATGTAAATGCTAAAAATAGTAGGAATTATGAATAAAAGCATAATAAAAATACTATTTATAGTATGGATGTATCCATTGAAAGGGGTGGAAAAGGTTGGAATTAGAAAGTATTAAAAAAATTGTTGAGGCAGAAAAAGAAGCAGAAAACAAAAAAATAGAAGCAAGACAAAAAGCAAAAGCAATAATAGAACAAGCCGAAAATTTAAAAGAAACAAATCGAGTTTATTTCAAAGGACAAATAGAAAGAAAAGAAAAAGAATTCAAAAAAGAAAAATCAGAAGAAAACAAAAAAATAATAACAAAAATACAAGCACAAACAAATGAAAAGTTACAAAAATTACAATCAATACTAAATGAAAACGTACCAGAAGCAGTAGAAAAAATATATAATAAAGTAATTAAAATTTAAGTAAAACAAAGAAAAAAATGCAAGAAGAAAAAAAACAAGACAGAAAGGAATGAAAAGAAAGAAATGTCAATTGCAAAAATGAATAAAGTGACAGTTATAGGAACAAAAGAAAACGAAGAAGAAATTCTAAAAAAGATAAGAAAACTTGGATTTTTTCAAGTAGAAGACATGTCACATATTATAGAAGATGAAGAATACAAAGAAATTTTTCAAAAGCAAGAAAAAAATGACGAAATAGCAAAAATAAATCAAAAATTAGTAGCAATTGAAAAAGCAATAACAAATATCCGTAAATTTTACAAAGTAAAAAAATCAATGTTTGATGGAAAAGAATATTACAATGAACTATCTGAAGAAGTAGCAGAGAGTTCATATTATGATGCTCAAAAAATAAACGAAATAGCAGAAAGCATTGAAGAAGAAACACAAAAAATAAACGAATTAGATGCTAATATTAAAGAATTAGAACCATGGATTAATTTTTCAATTTCAACTGATTTAGAAAAAGTTAACTACATAAAAATAATGTTAGGAACAATTAATTTAAAATACAAAAAAGAGCAAATAGAACTTGCACTAAACAAAGAAAAATATGAATATTCAATAAACATTATAAACAAAGACAAAACAAATATGTATGTATCTGTTACAACAAAAAAAGAAAATCAAGCACAAATAAAAAGAATACTAAAAAAATTTGAATTTATAGAAAAAGACATAGTATTAGAAAATACATCCATTGCAGATAAAATACAAAAAGCTAAACAAGAAATAGATAGTTTAGAAAAACAAGTTGAGTTAGAAAAAACAAAAATAAGTCCAGATCAAATAAAGATATTCGAAAACTTATATGACTATTATTTAAGTCAAAAAGATTTAAAAATAATAGAAAAAAATATAGTTACAACTAAAAACACATTTTATTTAGAAGGTTGGATTCCAGAAGGCTGTGAAATAGAAAATAATGACAAATTTATTATAAAAGTACGAGAAGAAGAAGGTGAAAATGCACCAGTACTAGTAAAAAATAGTAAAATAGTTCAGCCATTCCAATCTATAACAAATATGTATAGTGTACCAAATAAGCACGAATTAGATCCAAACCCAGTAATGGCATTTTTTTATATTATATTTTTTGGACTAATGTTAAGTGATGCAGGATATGGATTATTATTAGCACTTGGATGTTTATTCATGATAAAAAAGAAAAAATATGCAAGAGGAGAAGGAAACTTAATAAAATTATTAGCATTATGTGGCGTATCAGCAGTAATATGGGGGATTTTCTTTGGAAGTTGTTTTGGAAATTTAGTTCCATTAAAAGCAGTAATAGACCCATTAAAAGATGTAATGCCACTAATGGGATTAGCATTACTTTTAGGAATAATACACATTTATACAGGAATGTTTATGAAAGCAATTGAATTAATAAAGCAGAAAAAAGTTTTAGATGCTATATGTGATATAGGATTTTGGTATTTACTTTTAACAGGTGTATTTCTACTTGTAATACCTATAGTAGCAGGAGATATAGGAATATGGTCAGAAGTTGGAAAATATTTAGCTATAGTAGGTGTTATAGGAGTTATACTAACAGGTGGAAGAAAAGAAAAAAATGTTATTAAAAAATGTACAAAAGGATTTAGTAGTTTATATGATATAACAAGTTATTTATCAGATGTTTTATCATATTCAAGACTAATGGCATTATGCTTATCTACAGGAGTTATAGCACAAGTTGTAAACTTACTTGGAGGACTTGTAGGACCAATTCCAGCAGTTTTTGTAGGAATTATAGGACATGGATTTAACTTAGCAAATAGTGCATTAGGTTCATATGTTCATACAAGTAGACTACAATATGTAGAATTTTTTGGAAAATTCTACGAAGGTGGAGGAAAAGAATTTACACCATTTAAATATAAAAATAAATATACAAGAATTAAGGAGGATTTTTAATTATGGAATTTTTAGCAGGATTAGCAGATGGTCAATTTTTAGCAATTTTAGGAGCTTCAATAGCAATTATATTTGCAGGTATGGGGTCAGCAAAAGGAACTTCAATAGCAGGTCAAGCAGCAGCAGGTGCTGTTTCAGAGGATTCAAGCAAATTTGGTAAATTATTAGTATTACAATTATTACCAGGTACACAAGGTCTTTATGGATTTATAGTAGCATTCTTAATATTATCTAAAGCAGGTTTACTAGGTGCAAGTGTAGCATTAACAACAGGTCAAGGTTTCCAATTATTAGCATCAGGTTTAGCAATTGGAATTACAGGTTTAGTATCTGGTATAGCACAAGGAAAAGCAGCAGCAGCTGGTGTTGGAATAGTTGCAAAAAATGCAGATGATTTAGGAAAAGCAATTACACTTGCAGCAATTGTTGAAACTTATGCATTATTAGGATTATTAATATCATTCCTAGCTTACAATGGAGTTGTAGTAGGATAAAAAATAACTAAACTATAATGAATAAAGGGAGGAGATTTGCAAGTGGAAGAAGAAATTATCTTAAATAAAATCATTGAAGATGCTCGGAAAAGAAGCAGATATAATAATATCAAAAGCTGAAGAAGAAGCAAAGCAAATAGAAGCAGAAAATGCAAATAGAGCAAGTAAGCAAGCACAAGAAAAAATTGAAGCGATAAAAGCAAAAATAACAAGAAATGCAATGGCAGAAATAGAAAAAGCTGAATTTGATGCAAGAAGTGCTGAAATGATTGAAAAAAAGAGAATTATAGAAATTGTAAAAGAAAAAGTAAAACAAAAAATAAAAGATATAGACAATCAAGAATATATAAAAATAATTGACGAAAAAATA
>CARBKU010000175.1:0-465 GCA_948946035.1 uncultured Clostridia bacterium | reverse complement strand
ACTACAAAGAACAAGAAAATGTAGAAATAATTTTACCTAAAAAATGTTATAGTCAAATAAAAGATATAGCTACAGGTTATGGAATGACTGTTTTAGAAGAAACAGATGAATTTGAATCAGGAGTTGTAGTAAAATGTGGCAATATAGAATATAATTATGATTTTGAAGAAAATATGGACTTTATGAATGAAGAAATAGAAAAAGAAATTGATACTATATTATTTAAAAACTAAAGTAATTTTAAGACTATACAATAGCTAGAATAGGAGGTACATATGGAAAAAATATATCCTTATGCAGTAGCAAAAATAAAAGTAAAAGAAAACCAATTATTAACAAATGCAAACTTAGAACAATTAGCTACTGAAAATAATATCGAAAGAATAGTATCAACTCTAATAGAAAAAGAATATGAATTTGACATAGTTGAAAGATATGAAGATTATGAAATAGTTCTAAAAAAAG
>CARBKU010000174.1 GCA_948946035.1 uncultured Clostridia bacterium | reverse complement strand
TTGACTATATAACATTTATGGAATGTGCTAATATTCGCACATTCCATATTAATTTTTCTTCAGACCTTTTTTATTTTCCTTTTCTAATTGTTTTAGACTATTTTTAGTTTTAGGTAATTCCTCATTATCTTTCAAATTCCTCATATTTCTTTTGAACTATTTCTTTATTGTTATCACTTTGTTTTTTAGTAACTATTTCTGATTTTTCAATCATTTCCTTTAAATTGCACCAAGCAATATAAGTTATAGTTCCATCTTCATTTAATATTCCTGCTCTTAACATAACTTCTGCATTGTTTTTTATTCCTATTTTATATAATTCATCTATATCTTCTAATTCCCCATCTTGTAAAACTTCATTTTCTTTTATTACTCTTACTGAATCACAATACAAATTATCATAATCATATGCCATTTCTGCTATATCACTTTCATTTTGATAGCTTGTTTTATATACTCTATCTCCTTTTTTCAAGCTAATTCCATTTTTGAAGTAATTCTTAATTAAGATTTCTTCTTGTTGTTGAGTAACCTCTCCTGTCTCCTCTTGTTCTTGTAATTCTTCTGAAATTACATTTTCGTCTATTTCTGATTGTTCATTTTCTTTAGTATCTTCATCCATAACTTTTTCAATTGCTGGAACCTTTTGCACATTTCTCTTAATGCAATGTTTACCAAAAAATCCTGTTGATATCTCTAAAGCAGCTAGTGCAGCTATAACTGCCATAGCTTTTAATTCCTTTTTATGCGATTCACTTTCAAATGCAATATTACCGAACAAAAAATTCCATATTATATGCAATATCTTTCATTTTTCGATTAATAATCTCAGTAAGCCCTCTTCCATTCTTTCCTATTACAAATCTCTTCGCCTCTGAATTTGCCAATGAATGTATTTTTATCTTGTGTTTAATTTTCGATTCTATTGGTACTCTTTCTTCACTCTCTTGATTAATCATTTTTTTATCCATTTTTATTAATTGAAAGTCATTTTTATTGTTTTTACTAATTTTTCCTATAAATGTTTTTGCTCCATTTATAATTGCATTACCAAAAATACTAGATATTATATCTTTTTGTAAATCTTTAATATCAGTTATATCTAATTTTCTATCTTCTTTACTATAAGCTCGTTCTAGTATCGTTTTGATAGCTTCAAATTCTACTGTCTCCTTTTCATCACTATCTATAACATATCTATTAAGTTTATCATGGAAATCTTGTTCTGATTTACACTTTTTAAATCTTTTTAACTTCCTAGTTTTGTTCTCAAAATTTGTGCAAAAATTTTCAATTCTACTTAATAATTCTTCATTTTTTTCATCTCTTTTTAGATTTTGTTGTAGTTTTTTTGCTTCTAAATACTTCTTTATCATTTCTTTTTCATATTCTCTTACATACATATAGTCTAGTGTTCTAGTAAATAGAATTCCTACTTCTTTAGACATATTTAGAGTGTTAAAAATATAATCATAGTTTCCATCTTTAAATTCTTTCATTTTTTCAATTGCATTACCATTTCTCATTTCTAATTTTTCTTGAATAATATCAAATATATGAGTAAGTTTCTTATAAGAAATATTTTCATCATTTTTTAATATGTTTTTCCTAAACCATTCTGTATACCCTTCGTTAGCTCCTCTTCCAAATTCATTTTCATAAATACCTGTGTGAAATAGTTTCATAGTAATTCCATTAGTTTGTTTCATTATTCTGTTTACTTTGCTTGTTCTTAAGTATTCATAAAATTTAGGATCTCTATCTATCATTTTCAATAATCCAGTACCTACTACTTGTTCCTCTTCATCTCTTCTAATAAAAAATTTATGTATTAATTCATGAAGTGTTACTCCTCTATAATATTTAATATTTGTATCAAATTCAAATGAATCTAATTCATGTCCTAGTTGTGCAAATAATGCTATAGTTGGCTCATCCATCTTCGCATATCCTGCGATGTGTTCATCAAAAGGTCTCAATTCTAGCTTTTTAAATTCTCTTTCAAACTTCTTTACTATTTCATCTCGATTAAACCCTCCATATGATTTAAAATATACTAATCCTAAAAATATCATTTTTGCTTTTATAACTTCTACATCATTCATTATTATTCCCTCTCTTCATTATTACTAATAATATAGTTATCTGTGCTATTTATATGTATACTTTTGAATTTACATAAAAACTTGCAATTATATTTTAGCATAAATTTAAATTACTTGTCAATTATTTCCTTTTTTTATTGTTTCGTTTTATCATTTTTTCTAATTTAAGCACAAAATATTTATATTTTTGTTTTTTAGAAATAATTCCATTAAAAAAACAATAGAAAAATCTATTACTCAAATAGGTAATGGAGTATTCAATAACTACTAACTTAAAAATAATTAGATTTCATGATTTAAGACATAGCCTAGCAAGTTTATTATTAGCAAGAGGAATACCTTTAAAAGAGATACAAGCATGGCTAGGACATTCTAATTTTAATACTACTGCTAATATATATGCTCATTTAGATACAAATGTAAAACAAAAATCAGCCAATGTATTATCTAATATTTTAAATGGACAAAAAAATACGAATTTAAGAAAATGTATCTCACTTCGTTCTTAACATTTTCTAGAAATTCCCATAATTATATTGTATGGAGCTTTTCATCGCTTACACTCGAAAATTCCTACAATATAAAAAATACCTACTTATGCAAAAGTAGATAATTTATAAATCGGTTAGATATTTGTTAGATGTATCTTAAAAACAAAAATATTATCAAAACATTAAAAGCCTTGATAATACTAATGGTGGGCAGGGAAGGATTCGAACCTTCGTACTCAAATGAGAACAGATTTACAGTCTGCCGCCTTTAGCCACTCGGCCACCTACCCAAATATACAAATAATAATTCATTGTGAATTAAATTTATAACTAAACACTTATAAATAAAATAACTACTAACTTTAAGTTATTCTTCTATTAATAAATGCTTGTTTATTATATACTTTCATATATATCTTGTCAATACTTTTTATCAAAAAAATTCATATTATAAATGGCAATAATAAATTTTTGGTTTATTGCACACACATTTCTTATAATGTTTCGTTGGTACTCTTATATTTCTATCACTAATCTTTGATTTATAAAAAAATCGTTACACCCTACAGTGCGACGATTATGTTTTTTGGTGCTCCCTCAAGGATTCGAACCTTGGACCCACCGGTTATGAGCCGGTTGCTCTGACCAACTGAGCTAAGGGAGCATACTTTTTTCTTCTTACGACAAAATAAAGTATAAACTATTTTAGATTAATTGTCAATACTTTTTGAAGAATTTTTAGTGTAAAAAATGTATGGCAAAATTAAAAACTAAAAACTGCAACTCTATAAAAATATTTTTTTAATCTTCTATATCTAAATAATTAGTAATTGGTTTAGCTCCCTGCTTTAAAAGTTCATTTGTTCCAACAGAATTCAAAGAATTAATATTACCTGGAACTACATAAATATCCCTACCTTGTTCTAATGCATAATCAACAGTAATAAGAGTTCCACTCTTTTCTTTGGCTTCTACTACTATTACACTATTACTCATTCCACTAATAATTCTATTTCTAGCTGGAAAATTCATTTTTTCTGGTTTAGTTCCCAAAGGATATTCAGATATAATAGTTCCTCCTGTTTCTATTATTTTTTTTGCTATTTCTAAATTTTCCTTTGGATAAATACTATCCAAACCATTTCCTATAACTGCTATTGTCTTTCCTTTTGCACATATAGCACCTATATGTGCAAAACTATCTATTCCCTTTGCTAATCCACTTATAATATTAACATTTTTTTTAGCTAAATTGTATGAAAAATATTTAGTTGCACTAATACCATAATTTGATGCTTGCCTACATCCTATTATTGCAATAGAGTTATTATTCAATATATCTATACTACCTCTTGCATATAAAGTAATTGGTGGATCATATATT